>NZ_AUEY01000030.1 GCF_000426225.1 Desulforegula conservatrix Mb1Pa | reverse complement strand
TATCAGATTTTAGACCGATTGTCCTTTATGCGTTTTCTTTCAATTGATGCAGGCGATAAAGTTCCCGATTCCAAGACGATCTGGCTTTTTAGAGAAAAGCTCAAAGATGCAGGCATAATAGAGGAACTGTTTTCAAGATTTGACAATTATCTGAATAAAAAAGGATTTACCGCCAGAAAAGGCCAGATAATTGACGCAAGTATAGTACCTGTTCCAAAACAGCGCAATAGCCGAGAAGAGAACAAAAGAATCAAGAACGATGAAAAGCCTGAAAACTGGAGCAAGGCTAAGGCCCGGCAAAAAGATACAGACGCCAGATGGGTAAAGAAGAACGGAGTCAGCTATTTTGGCTACAAAAATCATGTGAGCGTAGATGTACAGCACAAGCTGATTCGTACCTGGAATGTAACAGTTGCAAGCGTTCATGATAGCCAGGTATTTGAAGAGCTGATTGATGAAGATAACAGCAGGCGAGATGTCTATGCGGATTCGGCTTACAGATCGGGAGCGAGCCTTGAAATACTCAGCAAAAAAAGTCTGAGATCACAAATTCAGCGTAAAGGCTGAAAGAACAAAAAACTCACAAAATGGGAAAAAAAGGCAAAAAAACAAGATCAAAAGTCAGGTCGCGAATTGAACATTTATTTGGGATTCAGCTTATGATTGCAGGATCCAAACTTCTCAGAGTAATAGGATCTGCAAGAGTAGCGTTCAAGACGGGATTATTATCCTTAAAATTTGATCCTTATAATTGCCTAATGTTTATTTTTTTTCAGGATAAAAACTTACGCATATGCTGAATATAGAAAAGTTAGTAATAAAAATCTGAAAAAGGCGATTTTTAGAGGTACCCTATAGATTTAAAAGATTTTGGATGTTAATGAATCTAAAAACCAGTTTATTAAATTCTTTATTACGAGCTATCACTTTAGCAAGCAAGCTTTTTCTTTTGGTGTATTTAGCTAAAAGACTTTTACCAGAGGAAATTGGACTTTGGGGTATATTCTCTGCTTCGGTTAACTATGCATTATATTTTATTGGCTTGGATTTTTATACTTATGCAAATAGAGAGATAATTGGCCAATCAAAAGTTTGTTGGCCAGCTATTATACGTGATCAATCTTTATTTTATTTATTTTCATACATAATAGCTATTCCTATTCTCTCTTCTATATTTATATACAAAATCATTGATTGGCAGTATTTTAAATGGTTTTTTTTAATATTGACTCTTGAACATCTATCTCAAGAAACGACCAGACTATTAATAGCTCTTCAGTATCCTCTCCACGCCACTATGGTTCTATTTATGAGGTCTGGGGCATGGGTATATGCGGTAATAATAATCA
Source organism: Desulforegula conservatrix Mb1Pa (assembly GCF_000426225.1). Lineage (NCBI taxonomy): Bacteria > Pseudomonadati > Thermodesulfobacteriota > Desulfobacteria > Desulfobacterales > Desulforegulaceae > Desulforegula > Desulforegula conservatrix. The sequence goes on along the minus strand of NZ_AUEY01000030.1, from coordinate 41,388 downwards.
TGGTAACGATTCCTGAATCCAGAACTCTTATAACTGTGTTTGCTGGTTGGAGTATTGGGGTTGGAAGTGGATTGATTATTGCTATAATCATTCTAAGTAATCTTGACTGGAGACAAGCTTTTAGTAGCCCTCCTAATTGGAAATGGATTATTCGAGGTATAGAAACCTCAATCCCTTTCTTTATTGGTACACTAGCACTAAGAGGAACTTATACTTTAGATAAATTTTTTTTGAAGTTTAACTGGGGCGAGATGTATGTCGGTATTTATTCTTTTTATTTGAGCATAACAACTTCTCTTCAATATTTAATTGACGCTGCAGTTCTATTTATATATTTTCCTAAAGTGATTTCTTTTTATAAAAATGACCAATTAGACAGCTATCGGTCTTATCTGAGAAAGATGTCATATCAAATATGTATTCTTGTTTCTCTTTTCATATTTGCACTGGGCTTGTTAATCTGGCCAATGTTATCATATATAAACAAAGCATCGTATAATGAGCACATTGGAGTTTTTTGGCTGCTTTTACTATCTAATGGGCTTATTGCATTAGCTTCTTCCGCTCATCTATCATTATATTCTATAGGGCAGGATCGCATCATATTAACTGCAAATTTATTGTCTTTTTTTATAAGCTTAATAGCATTTTCGATATTTATACCTATATTCGGAGCAGAAGGGGCAGCTTTTTCAATATTAATTTCCTCATCATATTTGTTTTTTTATAAAAAATACAAATGCAATAAGCTGTTTTAATCTCAATGCACGAATGAGTTTATAGATTTGCATATTCGTCTTATTGAATCAAATCCAGAGTAAGCGATTAATAATTGGTTTTTTCTATTGTTTTTTTGACTGCGTAGGTTTTCAAAATCATCTGATTTGAAATTATTAAGTTCTTTAATAAAGTTGGAACTATTTTTGCAAACTGTGCAACCAGCATATGAAGGGATTCTGGCTTTTGATTTGTGCCAATCCAATATAAAAACAGGTTTATTAGCCCAAATCGCGTCGTGAATTACAGTGGAGCTTACGGAAGCTATCACGCTTGATTCATTGATAGATTGCTCAATATCCTTTTCTCTCCATGTGACATCTACTCCATCTTTTTTCAAAAAAGAAAAAAATGTGGGATCGCCCTGCGGGTGAATTCTTAATTCAACATTACCAAACTCACTACATGATTTTGCAATATGAGAATAAAAATCTATCTCATATTTTTTCTCGCATAAATTAAACCTATAGAAGCATTGATGCACTATAAGGATTTTTATGATAGACTTGTTGCAGTTTTTGTGCGTTCTCCTTATTGGGGATCCAACAATTTCTGTTTTGCTTTTGTTGCGGATGTATTTTTTGTAGATAAGTCCTCTTAATAAGTATAAGTCAGCGCCGGATTTCCCAAATGCGATATTTAAAAAAGTATTTGGTCTTTTTATATTTTGTTGGTCACTTTTAATTCCATCTTGCAATACTAATACTTTACAGCCAGTTTTCATAAGCATTTTAATCGTAAAAAACTCTATTGCGCCGCTGTCCTCAAGAAAAATAAAGTATTTGATTTTTTGAGACAAAAAAATAAAATTGGCTAATGCTATTGTTAAATGCATCAATTTTATAATTTTATTGCAGTCATGCCACGGTTTTTTTAAATAATTATGTAGGAGCAAAATTTTTTGTTTATTACAGAATTCTATGCCGAATTTGTAATAATTTTCTAAGGATATTATGAATAGTTTTTCAATAGAATGTAGATTTGCGATCGGTTTATATATTTCATCAGCGATTTTTTTTTGATAATATGTACCTATAACAATTCCGACTTTTTTTTTCATATTTAACTCTGTGACTTATTTTATAATATAAAGATCCTTGACAAATAGCTGAAATGGCTGTTATCTATTGTCACCCTATTTTTTGCCTATTACATAAAACAGATGACTCATCGGCAGCTTAAAAACACCCTTTCTGAATCTAATATCCCATCTTCCAAGAAGTTGCATCCAGCCAGGAAATGAATCCTTTTTTACATAATCAAGAAGAGTTACATGCCAGTTTGGATTTTTTAAGGTTTCGCCAGAATATCTCCTATGAAGTCTCACGTCTCTTGGCCCGCTTGGATCTGGCCACCCAGGAGTGTCTATTGCACCATATTCAACAACATTCAGTCCGCATTCCTTAAACAGTTTTCTTACCGTTGTTATATGATTATATTTTACTTCTCCATGATTCCATTTGAATCCGTACCATTTGTGAAGAAATCTGTGCCAGGGATATCCCGGCTGAAAATTATTACATGTCACAAACACGACATATTTGTTTGAAATTCTTTTCATCTCATGGATGTATCTTTTGGGGTCTTCAAGCCCCGTCCAGGTGACGAAATTCCAGGCAAGATCATATTCACCCGATGGAAGGCCTGTTTTATATACATTCTTACCATAAAGAGGGATTGCTTTCTCTCCAATGCCAAGATCCTCCCATTCATGCATCATTTCTTGTTCAGGATTTATAAGTGTAACATCGCAGCCAGCTTTGGCAAATCCTATTGAATAAAGGGACCCGGCAGCTTTGGCACCGTGGCTCGGCATTTCAAGCACTTTTTTTAAGCCAAGCTCCTTTGTCATGATTGCATGTAGTTTCATGAGAATATATCGGTCATATGTAACACCGAATACTTCGACTTCTTTTTTCATTTTAATCATCTGCCCTGATTTATCTAATTATATCCAGTTATTCTTTTTATACCATTGAACAGTTTCCCTGATTCCGTCAATGGGTTTTACAATTGGACTGAAACCAAGTTCAATGGATGCTTTTTCTATTGAGAAAACTCTGTCCGCAAGAGTTGATTCAATATTTTTTTTTGCTACCGGAGGGTTTTTACCAATCTTAGTGAATAATTTTTCTGATCCTTCTGCAATCAAAAGTGCAAGAGACTCTGGAACATAAAGTGGAAATCTTTTTACACCAAGACCATCAATAATCATCTGTCTTATATCGTCAAATTTTTCAGATGTTTTGTTTGTTATCAGATACGTCTCTCCAAATATGCCTTTTTCAGCAGCAAGAAGAAGTCCATTAACTGCATCTGATACATGAATTAGTGGTGTGAGTTTGGGTTTTGTTCCAATTTTAGGAAAAAGGCCCTTTTTTGCTAATTTTGTCAGCTTGAGCATATCACGCCAGTCGCCAGGACCATATACCATAGAAAATCTGATAATAGATGCTGGAAGGCCAGATGAAACTACCATATCCCTCACTTTTTCTTCGGCTTTCAGCTTACTTCTTCCATAAGGGTGATGAGGTTTGCAAAGGGTTTTTTCGTCAGAAGGTATTTCATCACATATACCCATTGCAGCCACTGAGCTACAGTGAACTATTCTTGGTACACCTGTCTTAAGAGCTTCATTCATGATATTTACAGTGCCATTGACATTAACTGATTCGAACATGTCTTCTTGGACTACAAAATTATTCATATGCCCTAGAGTAGCCATGTGGAGAAGTCTGTCGACGCCATCAGCAATACCAATAAGAGTTTTAGGATCGGTTATATCTCCTTCGATGATTTCTATATTCATGTACTCAATTAGTCTTTCTGCTTTCTTTCTGGATCTTACCAGGCATCTGCAATAATGACCTTCTTCAGTCAATCTTTTAACCAAGTGAGGCCCCATAAATCCTGTTGCGCCTGTTATGAGATATTTCATATTTTTACCTGCTCAGTATAATAATCTTAAGAACTTTAATCAGACTTCTTGGTTCCAGAAGAATATTTGAGTATGTCTGATTTGCTAGTGGACAATGGCATTCTTTATTGTAAATACTCATTCTTATCATTAATGCCTGCCGGCTGTTCCATAATTTTTTAAAATCATAGTCAAAATCTCTTAAATTGCCCATGGATTTATCATAGCCCAGAGTACAGCAAGGCCAGATGTCTCCGTAAGCGGTCATGTGGACGTTTGATATGCCTGCATAGCATGGGATAACCTGTTTTTTTTCTTCCATTATCTTGATTGCAAGATCATAATAAACCAGTCTGAATGCGTTTGTAATGCGCTGAAAGAGACTTTTATTTTTCATTTGGGATTTTATTTCCTTAACAAAAAAGTCTATTGCCTTTCTGTAAGCATTTGGTCCTGGGGTTATTGGTTCACCAGTATTAAACATTTCAGATCTTTTTTCAGCTATTTCGTTTCTGTAACTATCTGGATTAAGTGTTTTGACATATTTTGAAATTTTACCTATGTCTCTGACATTCCATGATGAAACCACAGTCCCAAGCTCTGCATGAAGAAAAGGATAGTCTGTTTTCAAAGATTTAAGCCATTTGAAAACTGAAATTACTTTTTCAAAATTACCGTTTATGCCTCTTATTTCATCATGCTTTTTACCGATATGGTCAAGGCTGGGTTTTATTGTCAGTTTTACGTTTGGGTAGTTGTTCTTTAGATAATCAAGAATAACAATAAGATTTTTTCTGATTTTTTTTTCGGCAATTGCATTTGTCGGTATATGAATAACTGATGGTTTAAGATAAGTACATGCAAGCTTGATGATTTCCGGGAAATCATCCCTTAGAAAAGGTTCCCCGCCGCTGACATTGAAAACATATATTCTCCCCATTGGTTCAAATATCTTTCTAATTTCCTGAATTGTAAGCTCTTCCTGCCTTTTTTCGGGATTATCTTTATATAGTTTCCATATTGAGCATGTCTTGCATCTTGACTGGCATATATTTGTTACAGAAAAAGTCAGGTTGATTGGAACGCACGGTTTTAAAAAACCTGTCCGGATTGCTAAAAAACGTAGGGATGATGTGATCAGTGTTATTGAATCTTTCATGAAAAGCCTAAAGAACATCATTAAAAATTTTTTGGTATAGTTCAGATGTTTTTTTGGCAATGGAGTCCCATGAATGAAGCTTTGCCATTTTTTCTGAATCAATTGTCATTTTATTAAGAATATTTTGGTCTTCGAGACATTCTGTCATTGCATTTGCCAAAGCATCTACATTATCTGGAGGCAAGGCCCATTTTTTATCTGCAACCCAGTCTGAAAGACCACCTGTATCAGATACTATCATAGGCTTTCCAAAGGCTCCGGCTACGCTTGCTACCCCGCTTTGAGCGTCAAAATGTTTGTAAGGCAGAATAACAAGATCTGCAGAAGCAAAAAAAATTTTTACCTGGTCTGCAGGGATGTAATCAGTGAAGCAAGTGACGTTTTTTTCAAGTTTTAGTTGCTTGACAAGCTTATCATATGGCTCCCATGGAACCCAAGCTTTTCCTGCAATGATAAGGTGACAGTTTATTCCTTTGGCGCATATTTTCTCAAGCGCGTAGAGAGCTGTGTCAATTCCTTTATATTTTCTTATGGCTCCAAAAATAAGAATTACTTTGCAGCTGTCTCTAAGTCCAAGTTTATTTTTTAATGCTTTTTTGCCTGCGGAAAAGCAAGTATCTGAATCAATATACGCTCCGATCGGGCCGTGAGGAATTACTGAAATATCTTTTTCATGTATCTTGAAATATGAGCTTAGCTGAATTTTATTGATTTTTGTATGTACTATAAAATGGTTTGCTTTTTTTAAAAGAAATGACACTAAAATCTTGTATATGATGCTGGTTTCATGGGGAATAACATTATGTACGGTTATAATAACAGGCTTTTTTCTGAGATTTGCTATGCATAAAATGACAAAATAAATTGGCCATAAAGGCAGACTCCACCACTGGGCATGAAGTATGTCACAGTTTGTCGAATAAGCTTCTGATACCCATGAAAATGGATTGTACCATGAAAGCCTTCTACTAACTTTTACATTGGATGGCGTATCTATATGCGTAGTTTCGTCTGTCTGATTTGCTCCGTCGGGATACAATAGAGAAGGATATATTTTATTAAAAGATATAAATATAAATTTATTTATATATAAAGCCAAGTAGTTGGTCAACTCTGCGCAATATGGACTGATACCCCTGATTGGAGGGTATGAGCCTAACATTGCGACGGTTGCACAGTTTTTTTTTTTGTTAGCCATTAAATAATAATTTTAAAGAATTAAAGTGGACACCTGTCATGCCAAACAGGATCTATCTTTACTACAACAACGGCAGTTGAATCAAGTGCCCTGACAAGTTTAACGCTTACATCCCCTAACACGAATTCCTCTGCTTTAGACATTTTTTTTCTGCCAATAAGAACCATATTAAAGTGATTCTTGTTGAAATACTCGATTATGCCTTCTGCTATGGTTGGAAAGGGTTCATTGATGACATCTATTTTGATGGATTCTTCAAAAAAACCTTTTTCCATGAGGCGCTCTTTGGCCTTTTCAAGGGTTTTAAGGAATCTTTCAGGTTGTTCTTCAATAAATTTTTTCCCCATCAGCTCTTCGCCTGAAGATGGCTTTCTAAGGACATTCAGGAGGGTTATTTCTACTTGTTCAGGGCACAGGGATAAACTTCCCAAAAATTCTATTACAGCCCATGAGCTTGGAGAATCACTTACGGCGGCTAATATTTTATTTTTCAAAACAACCTCCTTTGGAAAGAATATCAATGAAATCTCTCATCCAAGATTTTTTTAAAGAGAATTTTACAACTGGCTTAGCATGTCTTGCTTGTTCATTTTTATTAAGAGTGACAAGGTTGCAACAAGTTTGATTCCCGTCATTCCAGCAGTGCCTGCCCCGGTCAAAACCGGAAGCCGGAATCCGGAATCCAGAAGTATTTGAAAATACACAGATGCCAAATCAAGTCCGGCATGACGCTGAGGGTATTTTCTGGCTTTTTGCGAGATCATCGATCGTTGAGAAAAACTAAAAAGAGTCTTTTATTGCCTCTTTTAGCTCGTCAATTATTTCCTGAACTGACTCATAATAAACCTCTGATCCTTTTGAAAAATGGAGCAAGATATTGTTCAGACTGTCTGATATTATAGGGTGAATGTTTTTTAGATTCACATAGCGCCATTTATCGAGCAGTGAAAAATCCTCGGCGTAAAGATTCTCCACCAGTTCACCGTATTTTTCTCTGTCTCCGTCTATCATGTAAAGAGTGTGGAAACCCTTGCCGATCGTATATAATAAAATGTTTCCGACTCCAAAAATATCAAGTGCGAAAGGATTCTCCGTGGATTCATAGTCGTAGTCAAAGTCAATCCAGACATAATTTCCTGTACTGTTTTCAATTATTACATGGTCATTCCTGACGTCGCCATGCCTGAATCCGCTATTATTAAGAAATTGAAGGGCGGTAAAAGTATCTGTTAATTTTGTCAGAATTCCAGGAAGCAGCTCTCTATAATATCTGTTATAATCAAGATCCACGCCCTCAAGATATGTATATAAGTTTTGTCCTCTTACAACATCAAGAACTCTGATATTGAATCCTTTGGGGTCAATACATGATGTCCCGTGCATGAAAAGAGGATGATTGTTGACCAGTTCAAGAATGTCAGCTTCTTTTTTTGGATCCCGGAAGCACCTGATTTTCACTCCCGCCAACGTTGTTACAAATGATTCGAAATACTCCAGCTTGATTATTTTTTTTTCCTGGGTCTGGATATCTATTGCATTCTTGACCCAAAATTTAGGATCTTCGACACCAAATCTACGTTCTTTCGAATTCCCAATTATTGAAAATATTCTTCCGTTAGGCAGATGAAGCTCAGAGCCATAATCTATTGAGTAAAAATCTGATGTTTCTGTGAATATTTTTTTAGTCATATTCACCATTTAATCCGTCAAGCATTCTTAGTGGCAGACTCTCAAGAGCCATTTTTATTCTGTCCAGAAAATTTCTAAGGCCGTTGTTTTCGATCACTACGCCAACCTGCTTTGCAAGAACCCTGAAAGAATCAAGATCCTCATCATGAAGATTAAGCGCAGTGTCATTGTATATTTTAAGGAGTCCAACAACTATGCTTTTTGATTTTATAGGTACGGAAAGCATGGAATGAATACCTTCTTCTTTTGCTTCCTTGGCGTATTTAATTCTTGGATCATTCTGGGTGTCTTCTATGTATACTGGCTCCCCCATGGAGAATTCTATGGATGCTTCATCGATCTGCATAGGCCCTTTAGTCAGATAATGCTCACTCAGCCCATATGTGCTTACCCTGAAAAGCTGTTTTTCTCTGTCGTCCACCAGGAAAATGCTGCATCCTTTAACTCTGAATGCTCTGCATATACCTTCAACAAGATGCCTGCCCAATAGGTTTATATCTTCATATGAAGATATAGCGCTGCTTATTGCCTTGAACTCTCTTAAGGTTATACGCTGAGCTCTTTCAGTCATTTTGATTCTCCTGAATTGTCATTAAAACGCAGAAAAATGATCCGTGGAATCTGAATAATTTGAAATGTTTCTGGGAAGATTATTATTTAATTTATAGAACAAATTTTTTGAAAACACAATTTATTGGATTTGAATGAATGATTTTTTTATTCATAATTAAGTGTTGATGGGCTCGCAAAAAGTCAAAAAATGGCTTTAGCGTCATGCCGGACTTGATCAGGCATCCTGTAATTTCAGCCACTTCTGGATTCCGGCCTGCGCCGGAATGACGGTAATTTGACTTTTTGTTATACATTGATTATCAGTCCTGTTCGATTGGCCTTGCGTGTGCAGCCTTGTTAACTGCCTCAAGGATCTTTATAGGATCATCCATGACCTGAAGTATATTGATGTCCTTGGGAGAGACCATTTTTTCTGTTATGAGTCTGTCTTTTATCCAGTCAATCAGGCCTCCCCAGTAGTCTGAGCCGACAAGGATCACCGGAAGGGGCATTATTCTTTTGGTTTGGATTAGAGTTATTGCTTCGAACATTTCGTCCAGGGTTCCAAAGCCCCCGGGCATTATTATGTAGGCTTTGGCATATTTTACAAACATAACTTTTCGTATGAAGAAATATTTGAATTCGATTTTAATATCAGCGTATGGGTTTGGCTCCTGTTCAAATGGCAATGAAATATTGAGTCCGGCCGATATCCCGCCTGCCAGTTTAGCCCCTTTATTTGCTGCTTCCATGACGCCGCCACCACCACCGGTTATTATTGCATAACCGTTTTTTGCAAGCAGAGTTGCAACTTCCATGGATTTTTTATAGTAAGGATTATCAGGAGTGATTCTTGCCGAACCGAATATGCTTACCGCTGGCCCTATGTTATGGAGAGCTTCGACACCATCCACAAACTCGCCAATAATTTTAAAAAGTCTCCATGACTCTTCTAACTTTAGATCATCAATAGCAAAGTGTTTTTCCATATTCAAAATGAACCGCCTTGGTATAGTGTTTTTATCGTGGGTAATAAATATCAGGATGGGAACTGGCTGTCAATCGGGGTGAATTATCCATGCATTTTATGTATTTCAAATAATTGAGCTTCATGTATGAATTTGCTTATCATGTCCTCATGGTCAGCGCTGATTCTGTGGAATCTGATTCCGCACAAAGCAGATTTTTCAGTGTAATTGAGTACCATCCTAGCCACTTCAAAATGTGTGGGGACTGATAATGGCGGGCTTGAATCGTTATCAGGTTTTTTCAGAATAAAACCTATTTTGCCTTTATAGCCTGGTTCCATCATAAGGAGCGGGTTCTTTTCACTATTTACCCTTTTGTAAATAATGATTCCCGCGCCGCTGGTTGAAATATCATATATTTTTAAATGTTTACCTGAAAAAAACTCAGAGCCATCATAAACGATTTTGCATGCAGCATCATAGAAGCTGCTTAATGTCAGTCTGTAGCCACTTCTTATGTTCGTTTGAATAATATTTCCAGAATATGCAAGAATTACCGCAGGAGTTGTTTCTCCACTTATTAGCTTATATCCTGGCTGGATTTCTTTTATGGCACAGCTTATGCCAAATCTTGCCTTTTCTCCATTTTCTTTTTTTGCCAGGGTTGTAGCATGCAGCTGATCAAATTTAATATCTTTATGAAGCCTTATGTTTGACGGCTGGGCAATGGTTATGGTTTTAGAAGTATGATTGACATCAAAAATTATAGATGGGAATGACCGAGGAAGAAGCGAGTCTATATTGAATACAAGTTCAATATTAGCCCCAGGATAAAATATTCTTTCAATTAGAGTGAGTGACATATCAAGAGCCGTTTAGTTTTTTTCGATAATTCTTTTTATAGATGACAACGTCGCAAAAAGTTCGATTACCGTCATTCCGGCGGGGCCTGTCCCGGTGAAAACCGGGAGCCGGAAAGGAAGTATCTGAAAATACAATGATGCCGGAACAAGTCCGGCATTACGCTGATGCCTTTTTCTGGCTTTTTGCGAGACCATCATAGAAGTAAATACAATATATGCATGTTTTCATGCTCAACCCTGCCTTCTCCCCCAAATTTTAGTAGAAAGGCATGTTTTTGATCAAGTCCGGCATAACGCCACCGACTTTTATGACTTTTTGTGAGGCCACCTGTTAAATCCTGAACTGTCCGACAAGCTCTTTAAGTTTCATGGCCAGTGCGGACAACTTTTCAGCGCTTCCCTTCATTTGCGCCGTGTTTCCTGACATTTCAGATGCCGATGAGCTGACGCCTGATATGTCTGTGGCAATTTCGGATGAAACATGTGAAGAAATAGTCACTCTTTCAGATGCATTGTTAATTTCTTTTGAGACCTGGATGATATTGCCAGCAATCTCCTTGGTTGTGGCTGACTGTTCTTCCACAGCAGTCGCTATGGTGGCCACAATGTCATTAACATCATGAATTACCTTGGAAATCGACTCTATGCTTGAGACGGTTTCTTTGGTTGTATTCTGTATTCCGGTAATTTTTTTCTTTATGTCCTGGGTCGCATCTGCCGTCTGTCTTGCGAGTTCCTTGATTTCATTGGCAACAACAGCAAAACCTTTGCCGGCTTCTCCAGCTCTTGCCGCTTCTATGGTGGCGTTAAGCGCAAGAAGGTTTGTCTGTTCTGATATTTCGGTAATCGTTTCTGTTACTTTGCCTATTTCTCTTGCTGCTACCCCAAGTTCGCTTACCTGTGTGGATGCTTCCTGGGCCTTTTCAACGGCCTTGGACGTTATTACTGCCGCTTTTTCAGAATTGTTCGCTATCTCATTGATTGTCGCGGTCATCTGCTCTGCTGATGACGCAGCCATGCTTGTATTTGCCGTGGCTTTTTCCATTGCATTTGCCGCTGTATCCATATTGGCATGCATTGAAGATGTGGATTTTGCTACATTGTTTGATTTGGATGACATCTGGTTTGATCTGTCCGACATGGTTGTGGCCAGACCGGATAGATCCGCTGAAGACGCGGTTAGTATTTCTGAATTATCCGCAATATTTCTGATCATTCCCTGGAGGTTGGTGATGAAGGCATTAAACCACTTGGCTAGTTCGCCTACTTCATCAGCACTTGACACTTCGAGTCTTTTTGTAAGATCTCCTTCTCCTTCTGCAATATCCTGGATCATGTTTACAGTTTTTGAAAGAGGGCCTGTAATGGAGTTTGATATTATTATGCTGACGAGGAATCCTGTGCCAATAACCACGCAAAGAAATATGACAAGATTGATATAATTTTGTCTTTTTGTTTTGGAACTGATTGTTGTCAGCTCGTCTTTGAGGCCCTTTTCAAAAGTCTCTGTATATCCTATCAGGGAATCCTTTATTACCTGGGTCTTATCGGCAAGTTCTTTCGCTTTTTCACCCATGCCTTCAGATGCTGAAGTGCTCATATCTGTGTATAGCTTTTGTGCTATGGTCGTGAAATCTTCCTGATTCTTTTTAGTCTTTTCTATTTGATTCAGAAGATCTGCAGGAATGTCAGGGAGTTTTATTATGAAATCAAGGGCAGCTATGCATTCAGTCGATTTTTCTCCTGCCTGTTTGACTATCGCGGCATCACCAAGCATTACAGCGTCATTATATAGCTTTATCTGCTCGTTGAAAGCATTAAGCGAGTTCTGGCTTTTTATGGTTGCAGGATAAAAAGATTCCTTGATAACGATCAGCTGGTTCTGTATTTTCCCGCCGCTGATAAATCCATAGACAGTTGAGACCATGTATCCGAAAATAAGAATGCTGATACTGAGCCATATCTTTTTACCAATAGATAGTGATTTCCACATATAGTTCTGTCCTCCGGATTTATTTGGGGAATGCTTTAAAGAATTAAGAAAAAGGTGTACGGAATATATTATTATTCTTTGTATACCAAAAAATAAACCGCTAGCATAGCAAAAATCTGCATTCTAATAAGCTTCGAATTTTTTAAGAGCCGTTGCGATTTGTTGTGTTAAGTCTCTTATTTCCGAACGCCAGAATTCCGGCTTGCCCCATTCAGGAAAAGTCTTTCTGAACTGATTATCGTGTTTCTGCCTGCAGCACCATGCCAGGAAATAAATCATCCTCATGGCTCTCAGGCTTTCTACAATTCTCAAGCTGGCATAATCAAAATCAGTGAATAATTCATATCCGTCAAGGATAAGGCCCAATTCATAAGAACATTCCTCTGTCGTTCCTGGAAGAAAAAGCCAGAGATCCTGAACTTGCGGGCCTGTCATCATATCGTCAAAATCAATCAGCATCATTCCCTCTCCAGGCCTGGAAAGAATATTCTTATTGTGGCAGTCTCCATGGATTCTTGACATGGGGATTTTATCAAAAAAAGGGGATGCTACATCAATGAAATTGAACGCAACGGATTTTATGGTTTCTAACAGGTGGCCAGGAATGTCTCCATTTTCAATTAGATATTTAATATCCGAGGCCGTCGATTTAGATGGGTGAAGTGTTATCCTTTTCTCTGCCTTGCTTTTACCTGCGGCCTGGTGCATTCGTCCGATGAGCATGCCAGCCCTTTTCCAGTCGTCTTCTGTGTTGAATTCCATTTCTCTTCCCCCTTTTTTAGGAAAAAGGCAGAAATGCATCCCTTCAGTTTCCGCAAGCGTTGAGTTGTCTGTCAATAGTAGAGGTGGTATGACTGGAATCTCATCGTTATAGCAATCGGATATGAATCTGTGTTCTTCAAGTATTGCTTCCTTTTCCCATCTTCCAGGTCTGTAAAACTTGGCTATCAGTCTTGTCCCTGAAAAAGTCTGAACCTCATAAACCCTGTTTATATAGCTTGGAAGCGGCGCAAGAAGACCGGTAAGTCTTTCGCCTGTGTATTTTTCAATTAGATTTAGAATTCTGTCAGGAGTCAGATTTTGAAATGACGGAGTCAAAGAGTTCATTTATGCTTTCCTTTCTGCCGTGTGATTCTGGCAGTGTTTCTTCTTGCGGTGATGTTGAGCCCAATTCATGGGTAAGGGGAAGATCTTTTAAACTCTTGAGTCCGAAGAGCTCCAGGAAATAACCGCTTGTTCCATACATCATCGGCTTGCCTGGAATATCCTTGCGACCCGTTATTCTGGCCAGTTTTCTTTCTATTAGAAATCTTACTATTCCTCCGCTGTCTACACCCCTGATATGATCAATTTCGGATTTGGTAATCGGTTGCTTATAGGCAATAATTGCAAGTGTTTCCATGGCTGCCCTGGTTAATCTGCTTTTTGGCGGTTTAAGAAGCTTTCTTATCCATTCGGAGTAGATCGGCTTTGTCCTGAGTTGAAACCCGCCAGCCACTTCGTAAAGCCCGAAGGCTCCATTTCTTTTTTCATATTCTTCAGAAAGCTCTTTTAAAGAATTTTTTATGTCCTTGGTGTCATAATCAGGAAGGATATCAGCAAACTGATCCATTCCAAGGGGTTTTTCGGAAACAAAAAGAAGGCTCTCTATGATAAACTTTAGACTTGTTTCCATTTTTCTATACTTCTGCTTTTCTGATATGGATGAACCCATCCTGGAGATGCTGAAAAATACTTGCAAAACTTCGTTTGACCATTTCAAGGACTGCAAGGAAAGTAATGATTATTTCCACTTTAGTAGATAGTCCTGAAAAAAGATCGTGAAAGAAGAGTTCATTTTTTTCTGCAAGCAAATCCATGATTTCTTCCACTTTTTCGTTTATGGACAATGATTCATCAGACATGTCGACCACATGGGCAGAGACGGAATTTTCAAGTATTTTTGAAAAAGCGTCATAAAGCTCAAGGAGACCTATCTCGACAAATTCTTCTGAGCAGTCTGATTTTTTTGGTATTTCATCAGGAGATGGTTTTCTTGAAAAAGTATCTTCGCCAAGGATGTCTCTTTCAGAAAGCATGGACGCCGATGCCTTAAGCGCTATGTATTCCATTAGCGGCCTGATGATTTCCATTCTCGGATCTTCTGCGTCTTCTCCTTCCCTATGAGGTAGCGGCAGCATCATTCTTGATTTCACAAGAGCAAGGGTTGCCGCCATTACGAGAAATTCTCCGGCAATATCTATATTGAGATATTTCATCATTTCAAGATAGGCAATGAACTGGTCAGTGATTGAAGCGATGGGGATATCCTTGATCTCGACCTCGTTTTTCTGGATAAGATAGACAAGAAGATCCATGGGGCCTTCAAAAATGTTTTCAATGCTTATTTTGTATGGTTTTTCTGTCATGCCAACAATTATCTATGTGTTCCAAGTTTGCAATATCCGGTTTTTGTTCTTATGGAGTCCATGAAAGGGATACATTTTTCCCTGGTCTTTTCAGCACCTTTTTTCAAAATATGTTCTACATGATCAGGCGAGTCCATAAGTCTTAAATATTCTTCTCTTGGCTTTTTGAGGACTTCGTTAAGATATTCGAAAAGAGTCTGTTTGGCTTCACCCCATGAAATACCGGACTTGTATTTTTCTTTCATTGTTTCTATTTCGTTTTTATTTGCAAATGCGCTGTAAATTTCAAAAAGTGTGCAGTCTGTATAATCCTTTGGTTCTCCGGGCTCCAGCGAATTTGTTTTTATTTTCATTATGAGTTTGCGCAGGTTTTTTTCAGGAACAAAAAGAGGGATTATGTTGCCATAACTTTTGCTCATTTTTCTGCCGTCAAGACCCCTTAGCACTGCGGTGTCCTCATCAACAACTGCTTCCGGGAGGCAGAAGCTCTCTCCAAAAAAATGGTTGAATCTTGCTGCGATATCCCTGGCCATTTCAATGTGCTGTATCTGATCCTTTCCGACAGGTACATGGGTTGATCCAAAAAGAAGAATATCGGCAGCCATGAGGATCGGATAGCTGAAAAGACCCATTGTGACTCCCTTGTCAGGGTCTTTGGCCTTTTGTTCTACGTTTTCATCAACTGCTGCTTTATAGGCATGGGCTCTGTTCATAAGACCTTTTGCCGTAACACAGGTCAGTATCCAGGTAAGCTCCGTGATTTCAGGTATATCCGATTGTCTGTAAAAATAGACAAGGTCAGGATCAAGCCCCATTGCAAGCCATGTTGAGGCAACTTCCATACTTGAGATATTGATTGTTTTGGGGTCATGGCATTTGATAAGCGCATGGAAATCCGCAAGAAAAAAATAATATGAGGCATCTCTGGCTTCAGAAGATTTTATGGCTGGTCTTATTGCGCCAACATAGTTTCCGAGATGAGGAGTCCCTGTTGTTGTTATTCCTGTTAATACTGTTTTATGCATTTTAAAACCTTAGTTCTGTTTGAGTTGTTAATTTAGAAAGATGAAATTAATTTGCAAATTCAAAATATGCAAGGAAGATATGAGGAATTTATTACTGACTGATTTTGTTGATAAGCTCAAGTGCTGCTTCAGCTTCTTCTTCTTTGGATTTTATTTCTCCGTCAAGTCTTCTGTTGAGAATATCCAGAAGTATTTTCCCTATTGTTGGGCCTGGTTCAAGTCCCATTTCCACAAGGTTTTTTCCAGACAGTATGCATGCTTCATTTTTCAGCGTGGTATAAAATCTTGATATAGTTTTTTGAGCTGCCTCATCGTTTGTTGCCGCCATCATGAATAGTATGGATTCTGTCTTCAGGGTCGTGAGTTTATGAAAAATTTCATGGTTTTTTGCCGCCTGATTCATCTCAATCCAGTGAAGGTATGAAAGAGCTTTCATTCTTTCATGGCAGAAGAGTTTTATGTATTTTGGCGGCAGTTCGAGTCTCCTGCATATTGCTTCGGATATTTCAACGTTTGTGTATCTTATAAGAACCATGAAATAGACCGTCCATCTCTTTACAGGCTCCTCAAGATAAAGAAGCTCATACCAGTCAAAAACTTTTTTGACAGCGGAAAATCTTTCCGCAATATATTTGTCCCTGATCAGGGCAGGGTGGATGACGTTCATCAGGCCAAGGTCATATATCCTCTGAATAGCCTGGGCAGGATTGTCTTCCTCTAAAATCAGTTTCAGCTCGCTGAATATTCTTATGCCGCTTAATTTATGAAGGAAATCGAATTTAAGGGCATTTTGAATCAGGCTTGCCGAAAGCTTGCCAATTGTAAATCCGAACCTTTGTTCAAATCTTATTGCACGGAATATCCTTGTTGGATCCTCGACAAAGCTGAGATTGTGGATAACCCTTATAACCTTGTCTTTGATGTCTTTCTGGGCAGCAAAAAAATCTATGAGTACGCCGAATTTTTCCGGGTTAAGCTGAATTGCAAGTGTATTCATTGTGAAGTCGCGTCTGTACATGTCCAGTTTGATAGAACTTCTTTCAACAGTCGGAAGAGCACCCGGATGCTGATAGTATTCGAGTCTGGCTGACGCCACATCAATCTTGAATCCGTCGGGCATTGTTATTACCGCGGTGCCGAATTTTGTGTAAGTATGGACATTGGCATTGTGAAGTTCACCGAATTTCTGGGCAAAAGATATTCCGTCACCCTCTATCACAATATCTATATCAAAGTTTTTTTCATAAAGAAGCAGATCCCTTACAAAGCCGCCAACCACATATGCATTGTAGCCTATATCAGACGCAATTTCCCCAACTTTTGCAAGCAGTTCAAGTATTGGCTCCGGCAGACGTTCTTTCATGAAGCTGGACATGTGTTTTGTTTTTGGAGTAGTTCTGCCTTCATGATCAGACGATGAAAAAGAGTTTGAGTCATTTAATTCATCAATTGTCTTGATCAGGTCTGTTCTTGTAACAACTCCAATGACCACGCTGTTTTCAACAACCGGAAGAATTCTCTGGTTGCTTGCGATTATTTTTGAGTGAATTTCGCTAAGATCGGCTTCAGGGTCCACAGAAACTATTTCAGGGTTCATGTATTCCCTGACAGGAAGGTGGCCAAGCCCATGGGAAATTGCTTTGTCAATAACCTGACGCGTTATGAATCCGATGAGCTTTTCTTTACTGTCGTCAGAACTATCTGTGACTTGATCAATGATCAATAATGCGTTGACATTGTATCTTGTAAGAATCTTGGCCGCATTTTCACATGTAACTTCCTGGGTCGTTTTTATTGCAGGAGAGGACATCAGGGCTTTTGCCGTTTTGGAGGATCTGACATTTTTAAGAAGTATGTCTATCAGACTTAATTCCATATCAGTCTGGGTTGTATTTTTCACCGTAGCCGAAGCTGCGTAAGGATGCCCTCCTCCCCCGAAAAAAGACAGGATGAATGCCACATTTACCTCAGGAATTCTGCTTCTCGCGACAATCTGGATTTTACTGTCTATCTGGGCGAGCGTAAATATGACATCTATGGCCTCCATCTTGACCATCTTGTGGGTGAGATATGCCAGATCATTTATATATTTTTCGCTGGATACTTTTGTTATTACTATTTCAATGCCATTTATACGGCGTCTTTCAGCCGCCTGGATCATGTCATTAAGGACAGAAAGCTGGAAAGGATTTATTTCCCTTGCGATTATGTCCGAGATTGTGTTTAGGCTTGCTCCCTTTGATAGAAGGAAGGCCGCAGCCAGAAAGTCTCTTTCTGTTGTAGACGGGAAAGAAAATGAACCTGTGTCCTCATATATGCCAAGGCAGAGTATCGTGGCTTCTTCGGGGCTAAGTGGTATGCCTTTTTGTTTTATTATTTCTGTTAAGAGGGTTACTGTTGCCCCTGTTCTGTCTCTTATTTCAAAACTGGATTCTAAGTCACCTTCCACTTTGGGGTGATGGTCAAAAATATGAAGCTCTACATCATCTTTAACGCATATTTCAGCAAAAGTGCCGATCCTTGATGAGTTTGCCGTATCGACAAGAACTATTCTTGCAACAGTATCCATATCAATAGCGTTTATATCTGCCATTTTGAACAGATAGGCCATTGAGCTTATGAAAAAATCCCTGAGTTTTTTTTCCTGGGAGCCGGGGAATACAACAATAGAATCAGGATAAAGCTTCTGGGCAGCGAGAAGAGATGCAACTGCATCAAAGTCTGCGTTTATGTGCGTGGTTATTATTGTAATATTTTTTAGAGAATATTCCATGGCCCTATTGTTGACAAGGTCGCAAAAAGTCTGACTTCCGTCATTCCGGCGATGGCCGGAATCCAGAAATAACTTAAAATACAAAGATACCTGATCAAGTCCGGCATTAAGCCAGTTCCTTTTTGACTTTTTGCCAGTCCATCATCAGTTAATTTTGTAATCGAAAAAAGGCGCTTAATTTATATTGCAGGTTTGACAGGTAATGCCTCAATATTTAGAGTGATTTTACCGGAATCAATACTGCATTTATAATTTTTTATGCCTTTTAAAAAATCAGGGTATCTGCTTTGTTTTTCTTTTATCATAAATTTTATAAAAGACTTGAAGAGAACGGCTTTGGTCTCATCCAGTTTTTTGGGGAGAATGCCTTCAATTTCTGTGTCATAATCATTGCCTGCTGGTTTGAAAATAGATATATTCCATGCGTTTACAGCAATCTCAATCAAAGCTTGGACAATTTCGGTGTCTCCACCAGAGGCTGTTATCATTGGCGTTGCAAGTTCAATGATTGCTTCTGCAATTTCTTCGTTTTTTATCGCTTTGTATTTTATAGTGTTGTTTTTCATGTCTTAATTATTAAACTGATTTACGTGTTGTTGTGGCGCAATTCCCTATTATGAATATCTTTAAAATATTATGGTCTCGCAAAAAGTCAAAAAAAGGCATCTGTGTCATGCCTGGCTTGGTCAGACATCCAGTTATTTCAGATATTTCTGGATTCAGGCCTGCGCGGAATGACTAAAATCAGACTTTTTACGACCTTGGCAAGATATATTCCGGACATTGATAAACTCCAGAATTTTGGGTTATTAGCATATTTATTCTATTAAGACAGCGCTTATTTTTGAGTGTGAAAATAATAGATTTATTTTGAATATGAGGGTAATGTGTTTTCATAAAAACTGCCGGAGCTTGTCAAATAAAATGGAAGGTGATTTTAAATATTTATTCGGGCCTGTTCTTTCACGGAGACTTGGCGTTTCTCTCGGAGTGGATCTGCTGCCATATAAAACATGCACCCTTGATTGTGTATATTGCGAATGTGGTTCAACCATTGATCTTGTCACGTCTGTAGCTGAATATGTGCCAACAGAAGAAGTTAAATCTGAACTGAATCTTTATTTATCGTCTTATCCAGAGATAGATGCAATTACTTTTTCCGGGGCAGGCGAGCCGACTCTTCATTCAGGCCTGGGCGAGATTGTCAGGTATATCAAAGAGAATTTTTTTCGGTACCCTGTTGCGGTCATTACCAACGGGACATTGCTGAATATACCTTCTGTCAGGGATGGACTTCAGGAGGCTGATATTGTAATGACATCTTTTGACGCCATGGATGAGAAAATCTTTTTTTCGGTAAACAGGCCTCATAAAGATATAAGAATTCAGGATATGAAAAATGGGCTAATTGAATTTAAAAAAAGCTTTAAAGGGAAATTATGGCTTGAAATTTTTGTTATTCCAGATATTAATGATAAAAAAGATCATCTTGATAAATTACGCGATTTTATAAATCTGGTAAAACCTGACAGGATCCAACTGAATTCCCTTGACCGCCCTGGTGCGGAAAGCTGGGTTAAACCAGTGGATGCCGATAGCCTTGCTGCCATATCTTCATATCTGGAAAAATCGGAAATTATAAATCCTTATGAAAATAGAAACAATGCGGTTGCCGTTTTTTCAGAAAATAGCCATGAAAAAGTCATGAATGTTATTTCAAGGCGGCCATGCACCCTTGAGGAAATTTTTATAATTACAGGTCAAAGCAGATCTGTGGTGGAAGATATACTCTCTGAACTCATTTCTGAAGGTCTTGTTAAAGCAGATTCTATGGCAAGGGGAGTTTTTTATTCAGCTGTTTAAAATAGTCTAACACATCTATTCATTTCATATGGAGTCTGATTATGCCTATATATCTTTGGGAAGGAAAGAACAGAAAGGGAGAAACAAAAAAGGGTGAGATGGAAGCGGCAACAGAAGATGTTGTGCGCGCGAGTCTTGTAAGGCAGAAAATTACACCTGATAAAATCAAGAAGAAGCCCAAAGATCTTTTTGAGGACGTGGCCCTTTTTCAACCCAAGGTCACAGAAATGGACATCATCATATTCAGCAGGCAGTTTTCCACCATGATAGATGCCGGGCTTCCCCTTGTTCAATGTCTTGAAATTTTGCATAACCAGCAGGAAAACTCAACTTTTAAAAAGGTGATCAAGAATATTAAGGACTCCGTAGAAAGCGGAGAAACCCTTGCTGAAGCAATGAAAAAACACCCCAAGGCCTTTGACTCTTTGTATGTTAACATGGTCGCTGCTGGTGAGGCTGGCGGTATACTTGATGTTATCCTGAGGCGACTTGCCGCATATATGGAAAAAACAGCCAAGCTGAAGAGGCAGGTCAAGGGAGCAATGATCTATCCGTCTGTAACGCTTGCTATTGCAGTAATCGTTGTTGTCGTAATTCTGGTTTTTGTTATTCCTGTATTTGAGGAAATGTTTTCCCAAATGGAGAAGGCTCTTCCAACTCCAACTCTCATAGTCGTAAATATGAGCAGGTTCACAAAAAATAATTTTCCATATATGATAGGCGCCATTATTATTTTTGTTTTTGCATATAAGCGCTTTTATGCAACTGAAAAAGGGCGATCAGTGATGGATCGTTTTTTTTTAAGATTGCCTGTGATCGGGATTCTTATAAGAAAAGTGGCTGTTTCCAAATTTACCAGAACAATGAGTACTCTGCTTGCAAGTGGTGTCTCGATTCTTGAAGGGCTCGACATAGTTGCAAGAACGGCTGGTAATAAGGTGATTGAAGAATCTATATATGATGTAAGATCAGGTATTTCAGAAGGCCGAACAATGGCAGAACCTCTTTTTGAGAGCGGTGTCTTCCCGCCCATGGTATGCTCAATGATAGCAGTTGGAGAATCCACCGGAGCGCTTGATACCATGCTTGAGAAAATTGCAGATTTTTATGAAGAAGAGGTTGACCAGGCAGTAGAAAATCTTACCGCACTTATTGAGCCTTTTATGCTGGTTTTCCTGGGTACAACCATAGGCGGTCTTGTTATTTCGATGTATTTGCCAATATTCCAGATGGCTGGCGGGGTATAGCCCGCGAAAGCTCTGAAATGACGCTGGATACATTAAAATGGAAAAAAACGGATTTTTATAAAGGACTCAAATGGCTCATAACACTCAGGGCTATTTTTGGCATAGTTCTTTTATCCTCAGGCTTTATATCAAGAATAACCCAGGCGCCTTCAATCAGCATGATGGCGTTTGGGTTGGTTTTTTTTATAAGTCTGCTTATTCTGCTTTTTTCATTGGTCTACGCTCTGGTGCTTCCAAGAATAAAAAAGGGGAATGTCTTTGCATATTTTCAAATAGTCATTGATTCTTTACTCATTACCCTCATTATTTTCGCCACCGGAGGGCCTGACAGCTTTTTCCATTTTCTTTATCTTCTTGTAATAATGTATTCAAGTCTGCTTTTAGGGCGAAAGGCTGCTGTCTTTGTGGCTGGCTTGAGTTCTTTGGAATACTCGGTTCTGACTGTGGTCGAAGCATTCGGAATAATCGGTTTTCTTGGCCCTGAGTTTAATTATTATAAAAGTTTTGCAGGCGTTTTGTATAAAATACTGAGTACTGTATCGGCCTGTTTTTTGATGTCCTTTCTTGGAAGTCTACTTGCCGATCAGGCTAAAAAAGCCAAAAAAGAGCTTGAGGCCATGGGACTTCATCTGAAAAGGGTTGAAAAATTAGCTTTTGCAGGTGAAATGGCGGCAGGTCTAGCTCATGAAATAAAAAACCCTCTTGCTGCTCTTTCAGGATCTGTCCAGATTCTTAAAGATGAAATAAGTGAATGTTCAGATAATTACAGGCTGATTCAGATTATTTTAAGGGAAACTGACAGGCTCAATAATCTTGTTACAAATTTTTTATCCCTGTCCTCCCAGAAATCCGGTGATGTAAAGCTTGTTAATGTTGGGGACATTATTGAGGACGTCATAGGTTGCTTCAGGAAAGACGATAAAACCAGGGATATTGAATTCAAGATAAACAGTTTTCCTGAATGCCGCATTATGATTGATCCTAACCAGTTAAGCCAGGTTATATGGAATCTTGTACAGAATGCGGCAGACGCAATTGTCACAGAAGACTCTGACGGTAGAATCGAGGTTTCATGCTCCCAAACCGCAGATAAAAGAGTGATGCTAATGGTTAAAGATAATGGCTCAGGTATGAGTTCCGAGGACTTGACTTCAGTATTTACACCTTTCTACACAACAAAACCGGCAGGGAATGGTCTTGGCTTATGCATTGTTCACAGAATACTTGAAAACTATGACGCAAGAATAGATATCACCAGCAGAGAAGACTCTGGGACAGAATTCAGGATTTTTTTTAAGAAGTAAGACAACGCAAAAAGAATGATGTCGTAGAATGATATATTCGAGAGGAACGCATAATAATGCTGCACTTGACATTCTGCCCTTAAAGGGATAGCTAAGTCGGCTGATGTTTCGTTTATCAGAATAATTGAAGAAGATATTTTCAGGAGCCATATGGAAGCGGAAGCTGTTAAACAGGATCTTGTTGAACTGAGAAAAAATAAAAATGCGTCTTTAAAAGAGAGCGGCGTGAATCTTTACCCAAATGATTTCAGGGTTGAGCATACAGTCTCTGAAATCAGGAATGCTTGTGAGACTTCGCCTGAATCGCTGGGTGAGGAGGGGCAGGTATTTAAAGCCGCCGGACGTATGATGGCCATGAATTTTTTTGGTAAATCCGCGTTTATAAGATTTAAAGACAGAACCGGCACAATGCAGGTTTATATTCAGAAAAACAAGGTTGGAGATGAATGCTACAGCCTTTTCAAGCAGCTTGATATAGGCGATTTCGCAGGTTTTGCGGGTCCTGTGTTTCAGACCAAGACTGGCGAATGGACACTTCTTGCCACCGAATTCAAACTTGTTTCTAAATCAGTAAGGGCTTTGCCTGAAAAATTCCATGGACTCAAAGACCCTGAAAAAAGATACCGCCAGAGGTATCTTGATCTTATAATGAATCAGGACGCCAGGCAGATTTTCCTTAGAAGAAGCCAGACTGTTCAGGCTATCAGAAATTTTCTTATAGAAAGGGATTTCCTGGAAGTTGAGACTCCCATGATGCAGCCCATTCCTGGCGGAGCAGAAGCGACTCCGTTTGTTACCCATCATAATGCGCTTGGTATGGATCTCTACCTCAGGATAGCCCCCGAGCTTTACTTAAAAAGGCTTGTTGTAGGCGGATTTGAAAGAGTCTTTGAGATTAACAGGAATTTCAGAAACGAGGGCATATCAACCCGTCATAACCCTGAGTTCACAATGCTTGAATTTTATCAGGCATATGCAACCTACGAAGATCTCATGAACATAACAGAGCAGATGTTTCAGGATGTCGCCCAAAAAGTTACCGGAGACGTCAAGGTTGAGTACCAGGGAAATACAATAGATTTTTCAAGTCCTTGGCGCAGAATTCCACTTCTTGATTCTTTGGTTGAAATAGCAGGGGTTGATAGAAATATTCTTACAGATAAAGAAGCTCTGCTAAAATTTGCTGCTGAAAAAGAAGTTAAGATTACAAAGGCTGACAGATTGGGCAAAGTCATTACCAAACTTTTTGAAACCCTTGTTGAACCGTTGCTGATCCATCCTACATTTATTACTGGTTATCCAGTGGAAGTATCGCCTCTTTCAAGAAGAAGTGATGAAAAACCAGAGCTTACCGAAAGATTTGAACTCTTCATTGCAGGGCGGGAAATTGCAAATGGTTTTTCAGAGTTGAATGATCCTGATGACCAGAGAGACAGATTTCTTCAGCAGGTTGCGGATAAGGCGGCTGGTGACAGCGAGGCCCATCCAATGGATGAGGATTACATCGAGGCGCTTGAATACGGGATGCCGCCGACTGCAGGCGAAGGAATCGGTATAGACAGACTCGCAATGCTCCTGACAGATTCACCTTCGATACGTGAAGTCATTCTTTTTCCTCATATGAGACGGGTTGCTGATAAATAGCCCATTTTGGTGATTAATGTCTTATGAATTATTTATAGCGGGCCGTTATTTTCGCTCCAAAAGGCGTCAGTCATTTGTCTCGTTAATATCCTTTCTTTCAATAGCCGGTGTGGCTGTGGGGGTTATGGCACTTGTCGTTGTTATTGCCGTGATGTCAGGCGCTGAATCAGAATTCAGGCGCCGGATACTCGGAATAGAGCCACATGTTTGGGTGGCGAGGCATGGCGGCCCTTTCAGCGGTTATATGGAGTCTGTGAATCAGATAAAGTCAGAACAAGGAGTTGTATCTGCATCTCCTTTTGTTATTGCCCAGGCAATGGTGAGCGCTGATTCAGGAAGTTCGGGCGCTTATGTTCGCGGAGTCGACCCACATAATCCAGGCCCCCTGTTTAAGGAAATGACGGCCAAAGAGCTTGAGAGTAAGCTCCCTGATCCTTCTTCCAGGAAATCCAAGGATGACAAACCGGGGATAGTCCTTGGCAAGGAACTGGCAAATGTCATAGGGGCCAAAGAAGGAGACACTGTTCTTGTAATGTCTCTTAAAGGTATAATGTCACCCATGGGGATTCTTCCCAGATTCAAACCGTTCAGGGTCGCAGGTACTTTTTCTTCAGGAATGTACGAATATGACGGCTCTCTGGGTTACATACATATTGAAGACGCCCAGAAGCTGATGAGGCTTGACGGTTCTGTGAGCAGAATAGGTGTCTGGGTTGATGATATATATTCTGCAGGGAAAATAGCCGGTGCGATAGAAAAAAAACTCGGCTTTCCATTCTGGACTAAAGACTGGATGACAATGAACAATAATCTTTTTTCTGCTTTAAAGCTTGAAAAGACAGCCATGTTCGTCATTTTGACTCTTATTATTCTTGTCGCCGCATTCAATATTGCAAGTTCTTTAATAATGATGGTGAATGAAAAGACAAAGGATATTGCAGTGCTCAAAGCCATGGGCGCCACTGATTCAAGTATCAGAAAGATTTTCGTTGTGAGCGGTTTGCTTACAGGTTCCATTGGCACTCTAATCGGAATATTGGGCGGTGTAGGCCTCTGCCTTTTCCTGGAAAGGTTCAAGTTTGAGCTTCCGCCGGCTTATCCCTTTTCAAGTCTGCCAATTCAGCTTGAATATCTTGATGTAGTGGTAATAGCGATCAGTGCTCTTGTAATATGCTTTGTGGCAACAATATACCCGGCAAGACAGGCGTCCAGGCTTGTTCCTGTGGAGGGAATAAGATATGGATAGCAAAATACTGCTTGCGGCACGAAAAATTTCAAAGGGATTTCAGACCGAGGGCGGACAGGTATCCGTACTTAATAATGTAGATATACATATAAAATCCGGAGACAGTATTGCAATAATCGGCGCTTCCGGTATCGGAAAATCAACTCTTCTGCATTTGCTTGGAACTTTGGACAGGCCTGATTCAGGAGATCTTGTGCTCGACGGGATTGATGTGTTTTCCATGAAAGACGAGCAAATTGCAAGATTCAGAAACAAGTCGATAGGATTCGTGTTTCAGTTCCATTATTTGCTGCAGGGGTTTTCTGCATTAGAGAATGTCATGATGCCGGCTCTTATAGGCGGATATAACAAAAAACAGGCCATGAGCTATGCAGAACAGCTTCTTAAAAGAGTCGGGCTTGAAAAGAGAATGAAGAACAGGGTCTCTGGCCTATCCGGCGGAGAGCAGCAGAGAACTGCACTGGCAAGGGCTCTGGTAATGAAGCCCAAATTACTGCTTGCGGATGAACCAACTGGCAATCTTGATGAGAAAACCGGAGAATCCATACATGATCTGCTTGTTGAGCTGAATCATGATTACGGGATGACAACGGTCGTAGTCACCCACAATATGAAACTGGCAAGGCGTATGAAAAGACGGCTTACCCTTCATGAAGGTCAAGTTTTTGAAACGGAGGCGTTCTGATTTGCTGAAAAAAACTTTTTTTGCAGCATTAATTGTTTTCGTGATGGCAGCAGGCTTGGTTAGGGCCGAAGAAAAAACTGCGGCCAGATTCGTGATACTCCCATTTGAAATCATATCAAAGGATGATCTTGGTTATTTAGGACAGAAAATACCTGATACAATCTCAAAAAATCTCGAAGCTGACGGAGCTTCCGTTGTTGTTCCAGATAAAGCAAAAACCGGAGCTGCTATATATTCAGAAGCTGATGGAGAACGCATAAGAAAGATCATTGCGGAAAACAGGGCAAAATATGCAGTCATTGGCTCTCTTTCTTTTAAAGACGACAAACTGGATATTTCATCCTGGGTCGTTCCAGGTGATGGTGGCAAACCTTTTAACGTGAAATCCGAAGGAAAGGGCATTGAATCGATATTTTCAGCTGTTAACTCTCTTTCATCCCAGATTTCCGAAAAAACCCTTCCATTTGAAAAAGTTGATGAAATCAGAATAGAAGGGACAAAGCGAATCGAGAAAGAAGCTATTCTTACTGCCATGGAAACCAAGGTAGGGTCAAGATTCAGGGAAATAGCGCTGTCAGACGATCTGAAAAGAGTTTACAGACTTGGATATTTCGATGACATAAGAATTGAGACCGAGAAAGGCAAATCAGGAAGGGTAGTTATTATTTCAGTGCGCGAGCGCCCGACTGTTCAGAAAGTAACAATCAATATAAGCAGCGTATATAAACCCGAAGAAATACAGGAAGAGATCAAGCTCAAGTCAGGCGGTATTTTGAACATAGACAAGGTTCAGGACAGTATCCGCAGGATCAGGGAAATGATGATCAAAAAGAATTACCACAGCGCCAAGGTTGAATATAAGGTTAATCCTCTTAAGGAAAATCTTGTGGAGCTTGTGTTTGACATCGATCCAGGGGAAAAAATATATGTTCAGGAAATAAAGTTCGAAGGAAATGAGAATTTTTCTAAAAAAGAGCTCCTTGCTGAGATGGATTCCTCGGAAAAATGGTTCATGACCTGGCTGACGAGTGCCGGCGAGTACAACAAGGATATAATCAATCAGGATTCAGGAAAGCTTACAGCTTTTTATCATAATAAGGGCTATGCAAAAGCACGAATTGGCGAGCCTGTGATTGATATGGACGGAGAGACCATCATCGTTACCTATAAGATTGATGAGGGACCACAATATAAAGTTGGCAAGGTCGGAATTGAAGGTGATCTAATCCAGCCTCCTGATAAGCTGATGGCTGATTTCAAAATAACAAAGGAAGAGATATATAATAGAGAATCCATCCAGCAGGATATCATGAAACTTACTGATATCTATGGTGACGAGGGCTATGCCGAAGCAGACATTTATCCAAGAATTGATTATGATGAAGAAGCAAAGACCACAAATATTACTTTTGAGATATCAAAAGGCCAGCCTTTATATATTGGCAATATCCACATATCCGGAAATACAAAGACCCGTGACAAGGTTATAAGGCGTCAGCTTCAGATTTATGAGCAGTCCCTCTATAAAACAAGCAAACTCAAGAGAAGCATACGAAACCTTCATTATCTGGATTATTTTGAAGAAAAGGATCTTAAGGTTGACACTGTAAAGGGTGAAAAACCAGGAACCCTTGATTTAGTAATAAATGTTAAGGAAAAACCAACCGGAACATTCAGTTTTGGTGGTGGTTACAGCAGTGTTGACAATCTTTTTGTCATGGCAGCCATTAACCAGCGCAACCTTTTTGGTAAAGGGCAGATTCTCAACCTCCAGGCCGAAGTAGGCGGAACATCGACAAGGTATAATCTTGGATTTACCGAGCCCTGGCTTTTTGATATCCCGCTTTCAGCCGGTTTTGATCTATATAACTGGGAGCGTGATTATGATGATTATGACAAACAGAGTGTTGGCGGAGCCTTGAGGGCCAGTTATCCTGTATGGGATTTTACCCGTGTTCAGGCGTCTTATGGATATGAGGTTACAGAGCTTACGGATATAGTTGCTGATGCTTCGGATGACATCAAGGATCTTGCGGGAAAGAATTCCACGAGCAGGGTGTCTGGTAATCTTAAGTATGATTCAAGGGACAGGGTTTTTAATCCGACACATGGTGCCCAGTATTCTTTAGGCGTTGAATACGCCGGAGGATTTCTTGGCGGTGACATAGCTTACATAAAAAATAGTGCAGAGACAGGTCTTTACTTTCCAATATTCTGGAAATTTACAGGCTTTATCCATGGCGAGGTTGGCAACATAGTCGAGCAGAGCAGCGGAGTTCTGCCTGATTATGAGAGATTCTATCTTGGAGGAATAAACTCTGTCAGAGGGTATAAGTGGCGTGATATTTCCACCCTTGATGACAAAGGCAAGGAAATCGGCGGTAACAAATATCTTCAGGGAAACGTTGAACTTCTTTTCCCTATCGTGGAAAGCGCTGGTGTCGTGGGCTTGTTTTTTTTCGATACCGGGGATGTGTATGCTAAGGATGAAGATGTGGAATTTTCTAATATCCACTATACGACCGGATATGGTCTTCGATGGTATTCGCCTATGGGACCGATACGCATTGAATATGGGTATGTGCTTGATGATAATGGTGGGAAGCAGGGTGACGGAAGATGGGAATTCACAATGGGAGCGGTTTTTTAAATTGAAAATATAGGGGGCACTTTTAGATGAGAAAATTTGCAAATTATTTAGTTATTATTCTCGCAGCTGTTTTTGTTAGTTCAGGTACTGTATTTGCTGCTGACGGATTGAAGATAGGCATTGTTGACGTTCAGAAAATATTGATGGAGTCAGATGCCGGTAAGGAAGCTCAGGCCAAAATTTCAGGTCAGGGAAAGGACATGGAAGGAAAACTGAAGACCCAGGGTGAGTCTATTGAAGCACTCCAGAAAAATCTCGAAAAAGAGAAGCTTGTGATGAGCCCTGAGCAGTTTGAAACCAAACAGCGCGAGGTAAGAACCAAGGTAATCAATTTTAAGGATCAGCAGAGAAATTTTATGGAAGATCTTAAAAAGATGGAGGCCAAGGCTCTTTCAGAAATCAGGGATGATATACTTTCGGTTATTGATGAGATTGGCAAGTCCGAGGGCTACAATATGGTACTTGAGCGCCGCGATGTCCTTTATTTCCAGGCTGACAAAGATATAACCCCGCAAGTGATCACTGCGTATAACAAGAAATATGCCTCAAAAAAGAAATAATTATTAAATAATTGATCATGGGGTGGCATATGCCGCCCCATCTGCTTTTTTATTAAGGCTATGTTCCAGTTAAATCTTGAAATATGAAGAACAAATTGTTTTCAGTTTATTTTCTTGGGGAACTTTTGCAAAAAGTTACTTAAGACTTCTCAAAAACATAATGTTTTTTTTATGATAACAGCCCATTACTGGGCAAAGTCGCAAAAAGTCAAAAAAGGGATTCGGCGTCATGCCGCAGGGCCTTTCCCTGTGTAAGACGGGGCCTGGATCCAGAATAAAAGCAGAACTATTAACTACAAATAAAACGGATTAGATGCAAATGGGTTTTAAACTCTCGGAAATAGCAGAAGCCATAGGCGGAAGACTTGAAGGCGATCCTGACAAATACATCGAGTTTATTTCGCCATTTGAAACAGCCGGTGAAAATCATATTACCTATGCCGGCAAACAGTCTTTTGTAGATCAGATTCCTGACTCCAGCGCAGGAGCAATTATTGTTTCTGAAAAAGTAAGCATTCAGGGCAGAAATCTTATTAAGGCTCCCATACCTTATGTCGCTTTTGCAAAAGTTCTTCAGCTTTTTTTTCCCCAGCCGGCAATAGCAGGCTCCATATCGCCTGATGCAAGTATAGGTTCGGATTTTTCCTTTGGTGATAATATTGAAATATCTGCAAGGGCTTTTGTTGGTGACAGGGTCACATTTGGAGACAGGGTAAGGGTATACCCAGGTGTTTTTATCGGAAATGACGTCAGAATCGGGTCAGATGTCATTATTTATCCGAATGTGTCTGTTATGGATAAAACGATTATAGGGAGCAGGGTGATAATCAATGTCGGCACAGTCATAGGTTCGGATGGTTTTGGATTTGCTCCTGACGGTCAGAAATACCACAAGATACCACACGTTGGTTTTGTTCAGATAGATGATGATGTCGAAATAGGAGCCAATAATTGCATAGACAGGGGCACTTTCGGAAAAACCTGGATCAAGGAAGGCGTTAAAACCGATAATCTGGTGCAGATTGCGCACAATGTTACAGTTGGAGAGCACTCTGTTCTTGTTGCCCAGGTAGGCATAGCAGGAAGTTCTACAATAGGGACCCACGCTGTCGTCGCCGGTCAGGCCGGTATTGCAGGTCATCTCAAGATAGGCGACAGGGTAACTATAGGCCCCCAGGCTGGCATAGCCCAGAATATCGAATCCGGCCAGATTGTCTCTGGTTCTCCGGAAATGCCGCACAGGCTCTGGCTGAAAGTGAACAGGATTTTGCCTCGGCTGCCTGAAATGAGAAAAAAAATGAAAGATCTTGAGGACAGACTTCTCAAGCTTGAATCGAAATATTAACCTCATTTTTTAATGAACAAACGCTGATGAATGAGACTGGGTTAGATATAAAAAAAATACTGGAACGGCTGCCACACAGATACCCATTTTTATTGGTTGACAGGGTCACAAGGATAGAAAAAGGCAGATCCATTTCAGCGATAAAAAATGTTACCATGAATGAACACTATTTTATGGGGCATTTCCCTGATAATCCTGTAATGCCAGGTGTCCTGATACTTGAGGCTCTGGCGCAGGCTGGCTGCATTCTGGCTTTTGAAACCTGGGGCAGTGAAGACGCTCCGGCCAGACTCTATATGTCAGGCCTTGACGGAGTCCGTTTCAGAAAAAGAGTAACACCTGGTGATCGGGTAGAGCTTGAAGTTGAAATAATAAGATTGAGAAAAAGAGCCGTTAAAATGTACGGGAAAGCTTTGGTTGACGGAGAGGTTGCTGCCGAAGCACATTTCATTGCAATGGCAGGAGAAGACTGATGATACACGAAACAGCAATCATAGGATCTGATGTAGAAATAGGCGCTGACGTGGAAATAGGGCCGTATTCAATAATCAGGTCAAATGTAAGGATTGGCGACAGAACAAAAATAGGGCCATACGTTGTGATAGACTCTTATACTGAAATTGGCCCTGACTGCGAAATATACCAGTATGCGTCAATTGGAGCTCCTCCCCAGGATCTTAAATTTATGGGCGAGGAAACATATGTGAAGATAGGCAGGGGAACAACAGTAAGGGAATTTGTTACCATAAACAGAGGAACTGCTGGCGGAGGCGGAGTAACGGAAGTTGGCGAAGACAATTTCCTCATGGCATATGCGCATATAGCCCATGACTGCAAGACAGGCAAGAGAGTTATCATGGCAAACGGAGCGACCCTCGCCGGTCACATCACGCTTGGCAATTATGTTACGATCGGCGGACTCGTTGCAGTTCATCAGTTTGTACATATAGGTGATTACGCATATATTGGCGGTAAATCAGCAGTTGTAAAAGATGTTCCGCCTTATGTAATAGCTGCTGGAGACAGAGCCGTACTTCACGGTTTAAATAAGGTTGGTCTTGGAAGACAGGGGTTCACGGAAGAAACCCTTGGCGAGCTCAAGAAAACATACAGAATTCTTTTCAGAATAGGCCTCACAATGAATGAGGCGGTAGAAAGGGTAAAGGCAGAAGTCAATATGCTTCCTGAAGTTAAGTCCTTCCTTGATTTCATTCAGTCGTCCCAGCGCGGCATAACCAGATAGAATCTGATGAAGTTAAATATATCCAATTATGATTCATCTGAAAAAAAGTCCTTTCCTTTAGGTCTTATAGCAGGAAATGGCCGCTTCCCGATTATATTTGCGGAAAATGCGATTAAAAAGGGATTCAGGCTTTTTGTGGCTGCTTATCAAAATGAAGCTGACGAGGCCATAAACGATTATGCTGAAAAAATTGTCTGGCTCAATCCAGGGCAGGTGAGCAAGCTCCTGAATTTTTTCAGGTCAGGTGAAGTCTCATCCGTTGTAATGCTTGGGGGCATCAAGAAGACCAGGATGTTCACGGACATAAGGCCTGATCTTGGTGCGATCAAGCTTCTTTCTGCGCTCAAAAACACCCACGATGATGGAATATTAAGGGCCTTTGCCACGCTTCTGGAAAAAGAAGGGTTCAAGGTCGAATCCTCAACTTTTCTGGTTCCTGAAATTCTTGCTGAAGAAGGTTGCTGGACAAAGAAGAAGCCCGGTAAATCAGAAAAAATGGATATGAACTTTGGCTGGAAGATCTGCAAGGAAATAGGCAGGCTTGACATCGGTCAGAGTGTTGTTGTGGCAGGTGGAACTGTTCTTGCCGTCGAAGCTGCCGACGGAACCGACGCCACAATCCTGAGGGGCGGACTTCTTGCAAAGGGAAACGCTGTGGTTGTGAAACTTCCCAAACCTGATCAGGATATGCGTTTTGACGTCCCGGCAGTTGGGCCCCAGACCATAGAAACCATGAATAAAGCAGGAATAAGTCATCTTGTGATAGAGGCAGGAAGGACGGTATGCATAGATCTTCAAGAAATGACAAGACTTGCCAATCACTATGGGATTTCCATATCAGCTCTTTCCGGATCAGTTCTTTCGGAAGGCTTTGAATCAGAATCTGATAAAAGATCAGGTAAGGAGCCGGCCGAGAAATGATCAGCTTTTTTAAATCTGCTAAAAAACCGGAACTAAATAAAAACATCATTTTCATTAGCGCCGGTGAACCATCAGGTGATTTCCACGCAGCCAATCTTGTTCGGGAGATTTTAAAGAAAAAACCTGGTCTCAAAATACATGGGATGGCAGGGCCATTGATGAGACAGCAGGGCGTTGAAGCTGTTTGTAATTCGGAAAAACTTGCTGTGATGGGTGTGACTGATGTTCTAAGCCACAGCCATATAATATTTGACGCATATGCCACTGTCTCTTCTTTTATTCAGGAATCAATGCCCGGCATTGTAATTGTTGTCGATTATCCCGGCTTAAATCTGCGTATAGCCAAAAAAGCCCATGACCTTGGGATCCCGGTTTTTTATTATATAAGTCCCAAGGTATGGGCATGGGGATCTGGCAGAATCGAAAAAATACGTCGGTATATAGATCATATGGGCCTGATCCTTCCCTTTGAAGAATCCTTTTACAGAAAGAATGGAATCCCTGCCACTTTTGTCGGCAATCCTCTGATTGATTCCATCCCCGAACCTTCGAAGGACAATCGCCGTAAATCTTTAGATGGCAGAACGGTAATCGGTCTTCTTCCTGGATCAAGGAAGGGTGAAATTTCAAGGCATCTTCCTGTGATGCTTGAAGCTGCGGCCATAATAAAAAAGAGCATTCCCTGCGCCGGTTTTCTGCTTTCCATGAAAGATGAAGCATACGCTAAAAAACAGATAGCTTTATGTGGTCTCAGTGAAATAATTGAAGTTGAAACCGGAGACGTAGGGGCAGTTTTTGAGAGATGTGATGTTCTTGTGGCCTCATCTGGTACAGTAACGCTTGAAGCCGCCATCGCAGGTATTCCGACTATTCTTATATATATCATGTCAGACCTGAGCTTCAGTATTGCAAAGGCACTCGTAAAAGTTGAGTTTGCCGGACTTGCCAACCTTATTGCCGGACGTGAGGTTTCTCCTGAACTTCTTCAGGGCGAGGCTAATCCTGAAAGAATTTCCAAAGAAATTATAAGTTTGTTGAATGATAGACAGAAGCTTGACAAAATGAAGTCTGATTTTCTGCTTGTAAGAAAAAAACTCGGAAGGCCGGGCGCAGCAGGAAGGGCAGCTGATATTATTCTATCGATTTTAAAGAAGTGAGAAAAAAGATAAAGAATGAAAAACTGGTTTAGAAAAATATTCGAGTTACAACCACGACACAGATATCTGCTTAATCTGATTTTGAGACATAAATACAGACTTCTTTTTGCCATGGTTTTCATGATGCTTTCGGCAGCTGCTACCGCTGCGACAGCATATTTAATCCAGCCTGCGCTTGATGATATTTTCATAAGCAAGAACATGAACAAGCTGATTCTTATTCCTGTAGTTGTAGTAATTGTCTTTGTAGTCAAAGGCGGCAGTATGTATGGTCAGGCGATCCTGATGAATTATGTGGGTGAGAGCATAATCAGATATTTCAGGGACAGCCTGTACTCAAAAATGCAGGAACTGCCTCTTTCGTTCTACCAGGGCAAAAAGACCGGCGAGTTGATGTCTCGAATCACAAATGATGTTAACGTAATAAGGGGAATGGTTACCTCTGCTGTGACAAGATCCCTCATGGACTTTTTCACTGTTTTTTTCCTGATTGGTGTTACTTTTTACCAGATATGGCAACTGGCTTTTTTCAGCTTCGCAATATTGCCTGTGGCAGTATTCCCGATTGTTCATTATGGCAGAAAGGTAAGAAAAGTAACTACAGGCTGTCAGGAGTCAATGGCTGATCTTACTGCAATGCTCCAGGAAACTTTTACAGGCGCCAAGGTTGTAAAAGCATTCGGCATGGAAGAGTATGAAAAAAACAAATTCAGCGCACTGACCCAGAGGCTTTTTAATCTTGAGATTAAAAATACCAGAGCAAAGAATATGTCTTCTCCTATTATGGAGGTTTTTGCAGGCATTGCCATAGCATTCGTAATCTGGTTCGGCGGCGCGTCTGTTATTAAAGGGACTTATTCCACAGGGCAGTTCATGTCTTTTCTTGCTTCTGTAATGATGCTTTATGATCCGATAAAAAAAATGTCCAATATGAATAATGCTATACAGGAAGGAATGGCTGCAGCTGACAGGGTTTTTGACATACTTGAGGCAGTTCCTGAAATTGAGGATTGTGCACAGCCTGTCTCAATAAAACATTCGGCCCATAGTGTGACCTTTGAAGATGTATATTTCAGATATGACAGGGATGATGTTTTAAGGGGGATAAATCTGCATGTCAATCCAGGCGAGGTTCTTGCTCTTGTTGGTATGAGCGGAGGCGGGAAATCCTCGATTGTAAATCTGGTTCCAAGATTTTATGAGGCGCGTTCGGGACGAATTCTCATCGATAATATTTCCGTAAAAGACGCATCAATAGCATCTTTAAGATCCCAGATTGCGATTGTCACCCAGGAGCCTATATTATTCAATGATACCATAAGGAATAATATAGCCTATGGTAGACCAGATGCCAGCACTGAACAAATTGAAAGCGCAGCAAGGGCGGCGTTTGCACATGATTTTATAGAACGCTTTCCAAAGGGCTATGAAACAAATATTGGTGATCTTGGAGCCCGCCTTTCAGGTGGAGAAAGGCAGAGGATCTGCATAGCAAGAGCGCTTCTTAAAGATGCCCCAATTCTGATACTTGACGAAGCAACATCATCGCTTGATTCAGAGGCTGAAATACTTGTCCAGAAAGCCCTTGAGAATCTCATGAAAGGCAGAACGACATTTGTTATAGCCCACAGGCTTTCCACAATTGTGAACGCTGACAGGATAGCTGTAGTTGTTGCCGGAAAAGTGGCTGAAGAGGGCAGACACGACGAGCTTTTAGCCGCACAGGGTGAATACAGTAAGCTTTATCAGATGCAGTATGGCAGAAATATGGAAACGGGAATGCTCCAATCAGATGAATTTGTGACTGGAACTGACTAAGGTGAAGCTTAGCAAACTGAATCAAAAAAAAATATCCGGACTTGCGATATTTGGCCTTATCACGTCATGTTTTGTCACCTTGTTTGTATTTTTCCCCAAGGCGGATATTCTTGTTTCCGATTTATTTTATGATGCTAAAAACGGGTTTTTTCTTCGAAAAAATCCTTTCATAGTGTTCATATATGAGTCCATAGAGTTTTTTATACCTGCTCTGATCATATTTTGTCTGATTTCTTTGGTTCTAATCAGAATCAAAAATAGAAAAATATGCGGTCTTGGATATTCAGGCATTATATATCTGCTTGTGGCGCTTGCAGTTGGCCCAGGCCTTTTGATAAATGGAATCCTCAAGGAATTCTGGGGCAGAGCAAGGCCCGCAACAATCCAGGAATTTGGTGGAAAGCTGGAATTTACCCCCCCCTTAATTCCTTCTGATCAGTGCCAAAGCAATTGCTCATTTGCCAGCGGACATGCGTCGGCGGGTTTTTTCCCAGTGGCGATGTCCTTTGTCTGTTTAAATCACAGGAGGAAGTTTTTTTTTGCCGGTATTTTTTACGGCTTGCTCACAGGGTTTGCACGAATAGTCCAGGGGGGGCATTTCCTTAGTGATGTGATATTTGCAGGGCTTATGGTTTACGGATTGTCATGGCTAATATGGCTTTTTTTTGATAAAGATTCTGAAAATCCATACTGAACTAAAAATAATATATTGATTTGAAATAATTAAATACAAGTGACTTATGCAAATTACTGATAAATCGAATTTTTCCAGAGATTATATAAGTAGATTAACGACCGTTCTTGCGGAATTTGACCATTCATCATTCAGCCTGATTGTGCAAATGCTTCTTGGGGCATATCATGAAGGCAGGCAGATTTTTGTAGCAGGCAATGGCGGTAGTGCTTCGACTGCATCCCATTTTGCGTGTGATCTGAATAAAGGCGTAAGTTATGGTCTTGAAAAAAGATTCAGGATGATTTCACTTTCTGACTGTGTGCCTTCGGTTCTTGCTTACGCAAATGATGTATCATATGATTCCGTATTCGTTGAACAGCTCAAAAATTTCTATATGCCAGGAGACCTTGTCATAGGTATTTCGGGAAGTGGAAATTCAGAGAATGTTCTTCGGTGCATAAAATATGCTAACGAGAATGATGGCCATTCCATAGGTCTTTGCGGATTTGGTGGCGGAAAACTGTCGGGCATGGTCGAGGTTGCTCTCGTCGCAAGAGTAAACGACATGCAGAAAGTGGAAGATATCCACATGATAATTGTTCACATGCTTATGCAGGTTTTATATGTGGAGCTTCACGGAGAGCATCCGGGTAAGGCTTGCTGATTCGTAGGCCTGATTAGAGCGTCATTTGCTCGTAATCCGGCATTGTTCTGACCATTTCAGGTTTTCTGATGTTTAGACTATGTATTCTCAAGCGCAACGGAGAATTGAGCATAGCCACAAAAAGCATAATTAATATTCAGGGGAAAAAATGCTATCAATAGTAATACCAGCTTACAATGAGTCGGATAGAATAATACCAACAATCGAAAAGACACTGTCATATCTGTCCGAAAAAAAAATAGAGGCAGAGATAATCGTTGTCAGCGATGGAAGCAAAGACGCCACTGTCAAAACTGTCAGAAGCTTTTCAGCCCCGGAAAACGTAAAAATAAGAGCCATTGAGTATTTTCCGAACAGAGGCAAAGGATACGCAGTAAAAACAGGGATGCTTGCAGCTATAGGCGATACTGTAATGTTTATGGACGCTGATTATTCCGTTCCGATAGAATATCTTGAGACAGCTTTTGAACTTATAAAAGACGGTTATGATATCGCAATTGCTTCAAGGGCTGTAGAAGGGTCCGTAGTTGTAAGGCATCAGAATTTTTTAAGGGAGCTTTCAGGTAAAATATACACGCTGATCCAGAACACTCATCTTGGCCTGAATTTTAATGACACCCAGTGCGGATTCAAGGTCTTTACGGGCAAGACCGTTAAAAAGCTTTTTTCAGGTCAAAAGCTGTCAAGTGTAATATTTGATCCGGAAATCCTCTGGCTTGCGTGCCAATACGGATTTAGGACTGCGGAATTTCCTGTTAAATGGACTCATATGGAGAATTCACGAATTCAGTATGACAGCATCGATAAATTCCTTTTCGTATTCAAGGAACTTTTCAGAATTAAGAAACTGCATAGATAGATTTTGCCAAAGTCAATTTGCCGTCAATTTGCAAAAACAAAACGTTCCCAAATCAATATATACGCATTGCATGGAACGGATAATTGACTTTGACAGTATCTGATTTTTTGGTTTAAATAGGTTAAATATGAGTGATAAAAAAAACGGTTTGCAGAGAATATGGGGATTTGCTCTTATATTGATGGGGATTGCCGTTGTTTTCAGAATTCCTGAAATACTTGAAAGAGTCAAAGATAATCCTTTGTTCACCTCTGGCAAAATGTATATTCAGTTTTGTTTCTATTTTATTTCCATGATTCTCATAGTTGGGGGCATTAAAAAGATAATGATTTCCTCAAAATCCGGCAATAATGAAAATAATCCTGAAAGCTGATTCTTTCAGCTTATAGCGGGGGTACATGACGGACACCACAGACACTGCAGATGTTAATAATCTGAAGACAGAAGTTGACTACCGCACACGCCTTCAGGAAATCTCCAATAAAATTTATGCCGCTGCAAAACTAGATGAGATTTTCATAGACCTCAGGGAAGAAATCACCACTCTTTTTGAGGCTGAAAGAATGACCATCTATTATGTGGATGGTGTCAAAAGGGAACTTGTTTCAAGATATAAATCCGGTGAAGATAAAATTTCCGAAATTCGTGTGCCAATTTCTCCGGACAGCATATCAGGGTATTCAGTATATAATCAGATTCTGGTGAACGTAGCCAATGTCTATGACCAGAAAGAGCTTGAAGCCATAGACTCATCTCTTAAGTTCGACAGCACCTGGGATAAGAAAACAGGTTTTAAAACCCACCAGGTAATCGTCGCCCCCATTATCTATAAGACTCTCCTTCTCGGCGCAGTACAGCTCATCAACAGAATTGACGGAAAAAAGTTTACCCCCCAGGATGAAGAATGCGTCAAAGAACTTGCAGAGGTTCTTGGTATAGCACTTCATAATCAGAAGCGCATTGCCAAGAACAAGACAGCTGGCAAATTTGACTATCTGCTCGAGAATCACATAATAACCATTAAGGAGCTGAACGCTGCAATCACAAAATCCAGACTTGAGAGAATCCCCATGGAAAAAATCCTGAAGGAGGATTATCAGGTTGGAAAGACTGATCTTGGTAAATCACTTGCCAAGTTCTATAATATGCCCTTTGTTGAGTATGACGCAAAAATTCCAATACCAGGAGAGCTTCTCGCAGGGTTGAGAATACCGTTTCTAAAGGCCAATTTCTGGGTTCCGATCAGAAGAGAAGGCGGGTTTCCTCTTGTTGCGATAGATGACCCGCTTGACTTGCAAAGAACAAATGAGATCAAGGCTCTTTTCCAGGGTCAGCCAATAAAGCTCGCATTTGCCTTTAAGGAAGATATCCAGGAATTCTTAAGGCATTTTACCCATGATGAAAAAGAAATGGCCAGCATCGATGACATCCTGTCCCAGCTCAAGCAGGAAGATCAGGGCATAGAAGAGGCCGAGGCAGCCGTAAGTGAAGAAAGCAGCGCAGTCGTCCAGCTTGTTAATAAAATCATACTCGATGCCTATGCAAGGAACGCTTCAGATATTCATATAGAGCCATATATGGGCAATCAGAATACAGAAGTTAGGATCAGGATAGACGGAGCATGCAGCCTTTACCAGACTATTCCTTTCAGCTACAGGAACGCTGTCGTATCCAGAATCAAGATTATGGCAGATCTTGATATTGCAGAAAGAAGAAAACCCCAGGACGGAAAGATCAAATTCAAGAAATACGGCGGCAAGGATATAGAGCTCCGTGTCGCGACTGTTCCAACCCAGGGAGGAGTTGAAGATGTCGTAATGCGTATTCTCGCGGCAGGCAAACCCCTTCCTCTGGATAAAATGGGTTTTTCTGACCGTAATTTTGAGAATTTTGTATCAGCGATAACTAAACCATATGGCATCATATTTGTCTGCGGCCCAACCGGATCTGGTAAAACCACGACTCTTCACTCTGCCCTTGGATATATCAACAAGCCTGAAACTAAAATATGGACGGCCGAAGACCCAGTCGAAATCACCCAGAGGGGGTTGAGGCAGGTACAGGTTCAGTCCAAGATAGGTTTCAATTTTGCCGCGGCCATGAGGGCATTTCTCCGTGCCGACCCCGACGTCATCATGGTGGGTGAAATGCGTGACCATGAAACTACCCAGATTGGTATCGAGGCTTCGCTCACCGGTCACCTTGTTTTTTCAACACTGCATACAAACAGCGCCCCTGAGAGTATTACGCGACTACTTGACATGGGCATGGACCCATTCAATTTTGCAGACGCAATCCTTGCTATCATGGCCCAGCGTCTTCTTAGAACTCTCTGCAAATCATGCAAGGAAGAATATCATCCATCCGAAGCCGAGTATAATGAGCTGGTGAGGGAATATGATGAAGATCTTTTTAAAAAGAATGTGAATATTCCTTTTACAAATGATCTGACCCTCCACAGGGCCGTTGGTTGCGAAAAATGCTCAGGCACAGGCTATTCAGGACGAATGGGCATACATGAGCTGCTTATGGGTACTGATAAGATCAAGCGGCTCATACAGGAAAAGTCAAGGATGGAGATAATAAGGGATGTCGCCATAGAGGAAGGAATGTCAACCCTGAAGCAGGACGGGATCGCAAAGATTTTTGCAGGCCATACTGATCTTCTTCAGGTCAGAAAGGTCTGCATTAAATAGGCCGCATTTTGTTATATATATCAATGTGTTGTGTGATCATTTGCCTTGATTGGTAGGGGCTCAATTAGGCTGCGCACCAGATGCTGCGTTTCAGGAGGGGCGTTTTATGGCTTTTTGCGAGACCATCAAACTTTAAGGCTATGTACCCTTTATGTTTGGTTAATGCCTCCGGCGGGTCGCTTTTTTGAAAAAAGCTCCGCAAAAACTTTTTTGATTACCATTTTTACTCCGCCATGCTTATCTTAAGGCATGTGAAAGATTATCCAGATATGATGGAGGTGTAGCATGGCAAAAAATATGATCCAATTTCAAAAAGGAAAGAGTATTCACGAATTCCTGTCCGAATATGGGACCGAAGATAAGTGCCAAGACTCATTATTCAGACTTAGATGGCCGCATGGTTTTAGTTGTCCGAATTGCGGCGGTTCGAAATTTTGCGAGCTCAAATCAAGAGATCTGTACCAATGCCACAAGTGTCACCATCAGGC
>NZ_AUEY01000029.1 GCF_000426225.1 Desulforegula conservatrix Mb1Pa | reverse complement strand
GCATTCTGTTCAAGCTCTTTCTTCCAGGCTGATATCTGATTGGAATGCACACCAAACTGATCGGATAATTCCGAGAGGGTTTTGTCTCCCTTCAAAGCCGCTAACGCCACTTTAGCCTTGAATGCTGGTCCGTGATTTCTTCTGATTCCTTTTGCCATTCTTCTGCTCCTTTTTTTTGATGTTCTAATAAAGCAGATTTTCACTTAAATGGCTGTCCAATTTTTCCAGACCAGCTCTCATATCTGGATAATCTTTAACCTGCTTTAAGATAAGCATGGCGGAGTAAAAATGGTAATCAAAAAAGTTTTTGCCAAGCTTTTTTCAAAAAGCGACCCGTCTGCACACGCATCTGGTGAGCAAGCCTTAGAGCTTGAGCACCCTAAGAATCGGGTTTTTTGACGGCAACCGGACTTTTTGCGACCTTGTCAGCCATATAAGGCCATTCAAATCAAATTGATGGATCCTAATCAAAAGCCATAAAATTAAAAAGGGAGACTCGAATGAGTCCCCCTTTTATTTTCAAGTTTTCAAAAACAAGTTTTTATTATGCTTCTGGCCCGCTGTAATTATTTTCCTTGCGGAGATTCGGAAGAATTCTTTCTGCTATGTCACCTGGTACTTCGTCATAGTGGGTGAATTTCATTTCATATGTACCGCGTCCGCCAGTCATGGACTGGAGCTGATTAGCGTAGGTTAGAACTTCGGAAAGAGGTACCTGGGCCTTGATTATCTGTTTTCTTCCGGCACTGTCCATGCCAAGGACTCTGCCGCGTCTTGAGTTGAGATCGCCCATGATATCGCCCATAAACTCGTCTGATGTGATGATGGACATTTCCATAATCGGTTCAAGAAGAACAGGGCCTGCGTCCTGGGCGGCTTTTTTAAAGGCAAGAGAACCTGCTACTTTGAATGCCATTTCAGATGAGTCAACTGCATGGAATGAACCGTCATCAACAGTCACCTTGAAGTCAACGCATTTGCATCCTGCAAGAACGCCTCTGTCCGACGCTTCAATAACGCCTTTTTCAACAGCAGGAATAAACTGGCGAGGTATAGAGCCGCCGACAATTGCGTCAACAAACTCGAATCCGCTGCCTTTTGGCATCGGTTCCATGACGATCCAGCAGTCTCCGTACTGACCATGTCCGCCTGACTGTTTCTTGTGCTTACCCTGG
Organism: Desulforegula conservatrix Mb1Pa; assembly: GCF_000426225.1. Taxonomy (NCBI): domain Bacteria; kingdom Pseudomonadati; phylum Thermodesulfobacteriota; class Desulfobacteria; order Desulfobacterales; family Desulforegulaceae; genus Desulforegula; species Desulforegula conservatrix. Next base: position 42,776 of record NZ_AUEY01000029.1, on the reverse strand, counting down.
ACACGGACTTTTTTCTTGATTGTTTCACGGTACGGAACTTTTGGAGTGCTTGTTTCAACTTCAACATTGTATCTGCTCTTGAGCCTGCCAACGACAGTATCAATATGCACAGTTCCCATACCAGCCAATAGCATTTGCTTGGTTTCAGTGTTTCTCGTTATGGAGAGTGAAACGTCTTCCTCAAGAATTTTTGAAAGAGATGAGAAGAGCTTGTCTTCATCACCCTTTGATTTTGGACCTATTGCAAGGGCAATAATGGGCTTCATAGGTGCAGCAGCCTTGAACTTGACCTTTTTGTCCTCATCGCAGATTGTGTCGCCGGTTGCAGTGTCTTTAAGTTTTGCGACAGCGCATATTGATCCTGGAACAGCCTGCTGTATCTGCTTCTGTTCCTTACCTGATATTTCAAGAAGCTGGTTAAAGCGTTCTTTTGAATCTTTCTTCATGTTGTAGAACTTGCCGTCAGGTACCATGTTTCCTGAGACTACCCTGAAAATCGAGAGACGGCCTGCATAAGGGTCGACTATTGTATGGAAAACAAGGGCTGAGAAAGGTCCGTTTGGATCAGGATTAATGGTGATTTCTTCACCTTTTTCGTCGGTCGCTTTCCATGGCCCTCTTTCAGATGGTGACGGCATATAGTCTGCCGCAAAGTCACAGAGTAAATCTATGCCGATGTTTTTGGTGGCTGACCCGCAGAGGACAGGCGCAAACACTCTATTAGCTATCCCTTTCTTCAGGGCCGATTTTATTTCATCATCTGCAAGCTCGCCGCCTTCGAGGTATTTTTCGAGAAGCGCGTCATCTGCTTCAGCAACGTTTTCAATGAGTTCTGACCGCTCGGTCTCGAATTGATCCTGAAGATCCTGGGGTATGGCTGTTTTTGTTTTTTTCCCGCCCTCATAGGTAAATGCCTGTCCTGTGACAAGATCAATTATCCCTTTGAATCCGTCTTCTTTTCCGATTGGTATCTGTGTCTTTATGGGCTTAGGGGAGAGCAGTTCTGCCGCATTTTCAAGTACAGATTCCAGGTCGGCGCGTTCTTTGTCCATTTTGTTGACAAAAAATACGACTGGTTGATCATACTCAGCTGCGAATTCAGCCGCTTTTTCAGTTCTCAAGTTAACTTTATCTACAGCGTCAATAACTATAAGAGCCGTGTCCGCTGCTGGCATGCAGGTTTTTGCAGAGGAGAAGAAATTCTGGTCTCCTGGTGTGTCTATTACGCTGATACGTTTTTTGTTCCAGTCAATCTGGAAAAAGTGGGATGTCAGACTTGCTTTGCGTTCAATTTCTTCGGGCATGAAATCAAGTGTCGAGCTGCCGTCGTCGACTCTACCGAGTCTTTTTGTTACTCCGGCATTAAAAAGCATGGCTTCTGCCAGTGAGGTTTTACCAGCCCCGCCATGGGCAACGATCGCGATGTTTCTTATCTTTTCCACCATGTCCTTCATAATAAGACTGCTCTCCTTCCTGTATTTGATTGTATATCAGGCTGTGGCGTGAGACTTTGCCATCTTTATGTGACATTTTAATGATATCCCAACAAAATCAGAAACTCCTTATTACCTTTAGGCCCTAATATGGGAGATGAGGTAATCCCTTTTACTTCAAGGCCTGTCTCGCTGAAAAAACTGGTTAAATCAGATACAACTTCATCATGCAGGGCAGAATCTCTTACGACTCCGCCTTTACCGACGTTCTCTTTTCCTACCTCGAACTGAGGTTTGATCAGAGCCAGTATAATTGCATGTTTTTTAAGAAACTTCAATACAGCAGGTAAAACAATTCTGAGGGAGATGAACGACGTATCTATTGCTGCAAGATCGACTGGTTCGCCGATGATCTCAAGCGGCATATGTCTTATGTTTGTTCTTTCTATTGAAATGACCCTTTCATCCTGTCTCAGTTTCCAGGCGAGCTGGCCATATCCAACATCAACAGCAAAAACTTTTTTTGCGCCTCTTTGAATAAGACAATCAGTGAAACCTCCTGTAGATGCGCCAATATCCATGCATACAAGTCCTGTTACATCCATTCCGAAGGTGTCAATGGCATGCTGGATTTTAAGGCCGCCCCTGCTTACAAAAGGGCAGTCATCGTCGCCTTTGATTCTGATTTCCGAATCTTTCATCACTTTTGTGCCGGGTTTGTCAACAGGCTCATTATCGACAAGAACTCTTCCAGACATGATTATGGCCTGCGCCCTCTGTCTGCTTTGGGAAAGTCCTCTTTCAAACAGAATTATGTCAAGCCTCTCCTTGATTGGTTTCATCTGTTCAGCAGCCTTAGCGAGGCGTCGACTATGCCGTTGGCAGATATGCCGTATTTCTGCCTGAGTTCCATCTGGCTGCCATGTTCAATGAATCTGTCCGGATATCCGATGCGTTCGATTGTGATGCCTGTAATGCCATTGTCAGCAAGGCATTCGAGCACTGCGCTTCCGAACCCGCCCATTCTGACATGATCCTCGATGGTGATGATTCTGGGCGTTTTTGCTGCAAGTTCACAAATGAGATCTGTGTCAAGTGGTTTCACAGACCTTGCATTAACCACGCATGCCGAAATATTCTTTCCAGCCAGAATTTCAGCAGCTGAAATCGCCTCGGAAACTGGCTGGCCAATCGCAAGAATCAGGATGTCAGACCCTTCCCTGAGAATTTCCGCCTTGCCGATTTGAATCGGTTGGAATTGAGAGCTGGTCTGTGTTCCTGTGACTTTTCCCCTAGGATACCTTATGGCAACGGGGCCTTCATGGTTTACAGCCGTTTCAAGCATAGCTGAAAATTCATGCTCGTCTTTAGGCGCCAGCACTGTGAGGTTTGGCATGGAACGCAGATAAGAAAAATCGAACAGCCCATGATGAGTTGGGCCATCTTCTCCGACAACTCCGCCCCTGTCAATGGCAAAGACCACAGGATAGTTGTCTATACAGACATCATGGATGATCTGGTCATAGGCACGCTGGAGAAATGTAGAATAAATCGCCACAACAGGCCTTAAGCCTTCTGATGCCAGACCTGCGGCAAAAGTCACTCCGTGCTGTTCCGCAATTCCCACATCAAAGAATCTGTCAGGGAATCTTCTGGCAAAGTCGGAAAGACCTGTTCCTTCTGGCATGGCAGCAGTAACAGCCACAATTTTCTGGTTTCCTTCGGCAAGGCTGATCATTTTTTCGCCAAAAACCTGGGTATAAGTAGGCGGGCCTTGGTCTGAAGAAGCTGTTTCACCGCTGTCTATGTCAAAGGCAGACACTCCGTGGAAAAAAGTCGGATTTGATTCTGCCGGTTCATAGCCCTTGCCTTTTCTGGTTATGATATGAAGAAGAACAGGTTCGTTTACTTCCTTGATATTTTCTAAAATATCGATCAGATGGTTGAGCCGATGTCCGTCAATCGGGCCGAAATATTCGAAATTAAAGGCCTCAAAGAGCATCCCTGGCGTTACAAAGGTCTTGAAAGATTCCTCGCTCCTCTTGGCAATCTGGTAAATATCGTCTCCGATGCCCGGGAGAGCTTTCAGAAATTCCCCGAATGTTTTTCTGAATTCAAGAAGGCGTTTCTGGGTGAATGTCCTGCTTAAAAAAGATGACAGAGCACCCACGTTTTCTGAAATCGACATGTCATTGTCATTTAGAATGACTATAAGATCCCTGCCTGAATCGCCGGCCTGATTTAGTCCTTCATAGGCAAGGCCTGCGGTCATGGAACCGTCTCCGATAACGCATATGACCTTGGATTTGTCTTTTTTTATATGCTTTGCGCACGACATGCCAAGCCCGGCGGAAATGGACGTGCTGCTGTGGCCGGTCGTAAAAGCATCGTAAGGGCTCTCAGCTTTTTTTGTGAACCCTGATAGTCCGCCTGATTTTCTTATTGTGGGAAACTGGTCCAGTCTTCCAGTCAGCAGTTTATGGGCATAGGCCTGATGACCTACGTCCCATATTACCTTGTCCCTGGGTGCGTCGAATACATAATGTATGGCAATGGCAAGCTCCACAGCACCAAGGCTGGAAGCCAGATGGCCTCCGTTTGAAGATACGGTTTTTATTATTTCCTGTCTTATTTCCGCCGCAATTTCAGGAAGGCCTGTTTTCGGGCATTTTTTAAGATCCTGTGGTGTTTTTATATTTTTGAGCATTTTGATACAATCATCTCTTACGTTCAATTATATATCTGGCTATGGCCCTCAGAGGCTCAGCCTTTTGGTCAAAAACTGAAAGAGCATTGATTGCTGAGTCAATGAGCTCTTCAGCGTATATTTTTGACTCTTTAAGTCCGATCAGGGAAGGGAAGGTCGCTTTTTCAAGCTCTTCGTCACTTCCTTTGGCCTTGCCCATCAAGGCCGGATCGCCTTCAATATTCAATATGTCATCAGCCACCTGGAATGCAAGCCCTATGAGTTTCGAATATTTTCCGAGTCCATCAAGGGCCTTTTTATCCGCTCCGGCAATCATAGCTCCTGACAGCACAGAAGCTTCTATGAGTGCTCCTGTCTTGCTCATGTGGAGCTGTTCAAGCTCTTCTTTGGTTATTTTTTTGCCTTCGGACATTATGTCTTTCATCTGGCCTTCTATCATTCCCCTGTGGCCAGCAGCCCTTGCAACAAGACTTATGATTTCGAGGGCTTCTGGTATACCCTTTAGACTGTCAGCCAGTATTTCAAAAGACGAGGTAAGAAGCGCGTCTCCGGCGAGAATTGCTGTGGCTTCGTCAAAAGCCTTGTGGCAGGTTGGGATTCCCCGTCTCAGATCATCATTGTCCATGGCAGGAAGATCATCATGAATAAGGGAATAGGTATGTATCATTTCAAGGGCGCAGGCAACGCCTGTTCCTTTTAACGGCTCACATCCCAAGGTCTCCATAGCAGCGAGGCATAGCACAGGCCTGAGCCTTTTTCCTCCGGCCATGAGGGAATGATGCATTGCTGCGGTTATTCTCCTGCCATCATGGCTGTCAAGGCATTCTTCAAGCCTTGATTCAATTAAGACCCGTTTTTCTTCGAGGTATTTTTTAAGATCAAACATCGGTATTCCCGGAAAGGCCCGTTTTGTATATCCAGCGCTTAAGATAGTCTTTCAACGAGTATTTTTCTATCATTTGAACGCTGAAATGAAGTTGTCAGGATTCATCTTCAGCACCAGTAAAAGGCTCTTCTGTTATTTCACCTTCAGGTGTTCGGATCAGCATTGTGATTTTTGCTTCTGTCTCGTCGAGTGTCTTTGCACAGAAGTTCGAAAGCTTTATCCCGTCTTCAAATTTTTTCAGGGCTTTTTCGAGCGGGATCTCTCCGCTTTCAAGTTCTTCAACTATTTTTTCCAGATCCTTCATGGATTGCTCAAAATTCTTTTTGGTCATTATTCCTCTTTTCCTTCCACCTTTGATACAATCCTACCTGATGCCAGAATGGTTTCAACAAGCTGCCCAGGCATAACCTCTGACTCTTTCAGGATAATTTTTTTATCAGGCATTGTTCTTGTTATGCTGTATCCCCTTGAAAGAACAGCAACAGGGCTGAGAGCTTCAAGGGTTGCGCCAAGTCTCGCCACGTCTGATTTTTTATTTTTTACCATACCCATTATCGAAGCCTTGAGTCTTTCAGCAAGCAAGATTTTTCTATACTTCAGAGATCTGATATCTGAAACAAATTTTCCAAGCATGAGCCTGTTTTTTAAATTTTCAATCTTTGATTTTCTTTTGTCGAGGCATATCTGGCCGGCTCTGTGCAGTCTTGCTGTGAGATCATCGCATCTGAGTATGAGATCCTGGATTTTTTTTCTTGGATCAACGAGTCTTTTACAGAGAGACCTATAGTGGGTTCTGTGAGATCCTATTTGTCTCAGTGTGGAGTTGATTAGCCTGTTTCTGTAATTTGAGCCAAGTCTTTCAAGATCCCTGATGTCAGGCAATGCTATCTCGGCTGCCGCAGACGGAGTTGGCGCCCTCAGGTCAGCCACAAAATCACATATTGTAAAATCAGTCTCATGGCCTACGGCTGAAATGACAGGGGCAACAGATGCAGCAACAGCCCGTGCAAGTTCTTCCGAGTTGAACGCGGAAAGATCCTCTATCGATCCTCCGCCCCTTGCAATAATTATTATATCGCTGTCAGCAATCTTATTTACAAGCTCAATTGCCGAGACAAGCTGGGGAACGGCAGCATCGCCCTGAACAGTTGAAGGAACTACCTCAATGCGGACAGAAGGGAATCTGCGTTTTGATACAGTGATGATATCTCTTATTACTGCGCCAGATGGTGAAGTTATTACACTGATTTTTGAAGGGAGAAAGGGCAGGGGCTTTTTCCTTGATTGATCAAAAAGCCCCTCTCCGGCAAGTTTTTCTTTTAGCTGCTCAAACGCAAGCTGTAGGGATCCGGCTCCCTTTGGCTCTAAATATTCAAAAATTATCTGATAGCTGCCCCTTGGCTCATACACGCTTATTCTGCCGAGTCCTGTTATGGCAATGCCGTCTTTCAGGGCAAATTTCAGGGATTTAACCTGGCCTTTGAACATGACTGCGGCTATCTGGGCATTGGAGTCTTTAACAGTGAAATAATAATGGCCGGATGTCGGGATTCTGAGGTTCGATATTTCCCCCTCAACCCATACAAAGCTGAAGCTTTCCTCAAGAAGTGACTTAATTCTTAAAGTAAGGTTTGTGACAGTTAATACAGTTCTTGTAGGCAGTCCGCCAGGTACGTCTCTGTGAATCATCTTAAATCAGCCGCAGTTCCTTTTCAGATGCATAAAAATAGCAGGTTCCCGGAAAACAGCCGCTTTCTTTGATTCTTACATGGCTAAAATGGGCACAGAGAAACTTTTCAAGGTCTGACGGGCTGTTTAGCCAACCGGAGCTTTTGAGGATGTTTGACGATCCTGACAGAATACCATCTTCGTTCAGCCTCATTTTTGCTCCCGAGACTATTTTTTCGGCCACATTTTTATTGAATTCTTCAGGCCCCCTGTTCCATACAATGGAGTCAAACATGCCGACCGTCATATCCGTGGAAAAATCGCAGTACTTATAGGTAATATTGGGCGCACAATTATTGACTGACGCATGCTTAAGTGCGTCATGATTCGAATCTATTGCCGTGATGTGGTATGCCTTGGTACTGAAAAAGTTTTTAGCGTCAAAACCGTCACCACATCCAAGTTCGAGGACTTCTCCTCCTGCCTTGATCGCAAGAAGCCCCATGACTCCGGCTTCAACAGAAATTACCAGGGATCCGGCATTCCCCTTCCTTAAAAAGGAAAGCATTAATTTTTTGCCGTTATCTTCCCATGTTCCATTATTTTTATTTTTTATTGAATTTGAAAGGGTAAGCTTTTTCTCAAGAATCAGCCCTTTTATGGCAATGGACGAATTCTCAATTTTTTTATAAAAACGTAAGGAATTGTTTATAATTGACTGACCTATGCCGGAGATTACAGCCCCGGTTTTTTCTAAAAGGAGGTTCTTTGATGCTTCAGTTGCAGAGTCCATGGTGATCTCCTTATTTTAAGGTAGAGACGAGTGAATTTTGTTTTCTATCAATATATAATTTAAAAGTAAAGACGAGAGATTTTTTTAAATTATGATGCGGCAGACGTGTCAGGGAATATGATTCTGTATTCTAAAATGTAAAATTCAAACGTCGGATTACGAGCAAAGCAAGCTCTAATCCGACCTGCGAATTGGCCTGCTTTTACGGCTATTTAATCATGGCAAAGTAGCAAAAAGTCAGAAAAAGGCACCTGCGTCATGCCGGACTTGATCCTGCATCCTGTATTTTCATTAAGTTATGTGGTTATGCTCAATTCTCAGTAACATTTGAAAGTTCATGGGCTTAAGATTTTTAAAACTCTAAAAATATCAGTTTTTTGCCTACTAACAAAACCATAAAGTCTTTGCGGAGCTTTTTACAAAAAGCGACCCGCTCGAGGCACTCCCCTATCAACTTCAAAACAGCCGAAAGAATACGCTTCGTCTGACTTTGGTCTATTGGGTTATAAAGCCTCGCCGGAGGCACTCGGCTTAACGTCGGCTTACGGACAAAGGGTGTCCTAATCCGACCTACACATCACACTTTTTTGATGGCAAATTAACCATAAAAGGCACTTCTTAACTGAAAATCAGGCAGAGCCACATTAAGTTATGGATTCCGCCTGCGCCGGAATGACTGAAATTGGCCTTTTTGCGGCCTTGTCAATTATGCAAGGCCACTTTTTTATTAAAACTATCAGCTGTTTATTGGAATAATAAAGTATTCCACACTTAACGGGAAGATAGCCTTTTATTTACAGTTTATCGTTTTTTCCATTCATAGCCTTGCAGTTATTGGCAAGGCATTCATTCAGGTCAAGACCTTTAACCCAGTTGAGTTTTGTTTTTGCAGTAAGATAATCATGTCTTGCCTTTGCCAGATTTATCCTTGCTGAAAGAAGATTGGAGTCAGCATCATCTACTTCCAGTTTTGTTTTTACGCCATATTTATAACCAGCTTCAGCCATCTGGAGGAGACGTTCTGCCTGCACTGTGGTGGCTTCAAGACTTTTTACGATTTCAATAGCTTCATTCACGTCGTTTATTGCCTGGCGTGCATCAAGAAGAATCTGATCCTGAAGCTTTTTAAGTTCAACCTCGTAGCTTGTTACCCTGCTTTCGGCCTGCATTACCTGGCCTTTGCCTCTTAATCCGTCAAAAAGGGGGAAAGTGAGATAAAGTCCAGCATTCCAGTTTTTGCCTGGGTATTCCTCTCCATGTTCTACATATTTTTTTATGCCAAGTTCTCCCTTTAAGTCGAGTCTTGGTTTGTTAGAACCTTTTGCCACCTTGACAAGCTCGTTGAAGGTGTCAACCTGACTCATATAGTATTTGATATCTGGTCTGTTAGCATTTGCTTCCGAGAGAATTTTTTCAAGATTTTCAGGTTTTTCAATATCGCAGACAAGTGTGCCTTTTGCTTCGAAATCTCCTTCCATGCCTGTGAAATATCTGACCCTGTCTTTTAGCAGTCTGATACTGTTTTGAACCCTTGTAAGCTCTGGTTCGGCGTTTGTAAGGGCCACCCTTGCGGAAAGAACATCATAGTCTGTGGCCACCTCCATTTTGAATTTGCGTTCCGCCTCGTTAAGATGGCGCTGTTTCTGGGCTATGCTGTCCTTTGCAGTTTTTTCAAGCTCCATGCCGAGAAGCAGGGCATAAAAAACGGTTGCCGATTCCCGGAGCGCAAGCTGGCGGACTTCCTGAAGCTTGAATTCGGAAGATTTCATGTCGTGTTTTGCCGCATTTATGGCCGCACTGACCTGACCCCATGTAAAAACAGGCTGGGCAAGAGTCAGTTTTGATTCCATCTCGCTCTGTTCGAGCGTCGGGCTTGGAATACCAAGGATCTTTGAATATGTCGGTGGCAGTCCTGTTTTTTCTATGGCTTCGTCCCTGTACCTCTTTATGCTTGTCTCTGTACCTATATAAGGGAATGCCGAGGCCCTTTCTTCAATATACCGTCCTTCTGATATATTGATTCCTTCCCTGGCCAGTAGAATATCCCTGCTGTAATCAAGCGTTAGCTTCAGGCATTCTTCCATTGTGAGGTTTTTCTGCCCGGCAGAAGCGTTTGGCACGATTGTGGCCGAAAGGGCAAAGACAAAAGCTGATATCCTTAAAAAATGTTTCATTGTTTTATCCATGTTTAATTCAATGAGTTAAATCGTGGCCTTTATTGCCTTTAATCAGTTTAATGATAAAGGCAGTGGCGTCATCAAGAACCGAATATGCTACAGGCACCATTATCAAGGTAAGGAGAGTAGACGTTACAAGCCCTCCAATTACAGCCCTTGCCATGGGTGCGCGCATTTCAGCTCCTGGCCCAAGAGCGAGGGCAAGCGGGAGCATGCCGAAGATCATGGCCGCCGTTGTCATTATGATTGGTCTGAGCCTTGTCCTTCCGGCTTTTATGAGCGAGCTTTTTCTGTCCATGCCCTCTTTCCTGAGCACTATGGCGTAGTCCACAAGAAGTATGGCGTTTTTAGTTACAAGACCCATGAGCATGATGAGCCCGATAAGGGACATGATGTTAAGGGTGTCTCCTGTGAAATAAAGGGTCAGGATGACCCCTACGAGGGAAAGCGGCAGGGACATCATGATGGATACGGGAGCCACGAAGCTTTCGAACTGGGCTGCAAGAATCAGGTAGATCAGGATTATCGCAAGCAAGAGTGCCTCGAAAATATACTGGAAAGTTTCGGCCATGTCCTCTGCCTCTCCGCTCCATGAAACCGTATATTCCGAGGGCAGATCAAGCTTTGAAACCTTTTCCTTTATGGCGTTTATGGCATCGCCAAGAGCCATGCCTTCTGCCGTGTCCGCAGACAGGGTTATTCTGCGCCTTAGATCCAGCCTCTGGATTTTGGCAGGTGAAATGGACATTTTGAATTCTGCGACATCCGCCACAGGCACAAGCACCCTGCTGCCGTCAGGCCGGACAGAGAGAAGGGTCAGTTTTCCTAACTGGGCAGGGTTCATTCTGTATTCATCTGAAAGCCTTACCCTTAAGTCATAGGCATCTCCATCCTTGTCTTCGTAAGTGCTGACCTTCATGCCTCCGATCAGAGGGGCAAGGGTTTCCACAACCTGGCCTGTTGAAACACCAACATCGACAGCTCTTGCTCTGTCCACAAAAAGTTTGACCTCGCTTTTTTCCTGGTCAAGGCTGGAATTGATATCAACCACGCCTTTTACTTCGCCCATAACTTTTTTGATTTTTTCAGACTGGATCTTTAAGCCCTCAAGATCGTCTCCCTTGAGGTTGAGATTTATTGGGGCCATGGCGTGGAAACTGCCCGGGTCCATGAAGCTAGTTGTGACACCCGGTATTTTCTGTACGCCTTTTCTCATTATCTCGACCAGTTCGGACTGGCTGTGTTCTCTTTCCTTTTTATCCTTGAGTTTTATGTAGATAATGCCCTCGCGCACAGTTCCATTGTCTCCTGCGCCGATCGTGGCATAACTCAGTTTCACGCCTGGTGTTCCGTGCACGACTTTAAGGATTTCTTCAGCCCTGCTCCTTGTTTCATCAAGGCCGGCATCGGGCGATGCCTCAAAATTGATCTGCATTTCACCCTGATCGTATTCGGTGAAGAAAGCACTGCCTACGAAAGGAGCCATGAGAATGGCGAATATGAATGCGCCTGCTCCCATGGCGATGACTGTCTTTTTATGATCCAGCGCCCATGAGATTGTTATTGTATATCTGTCTGCCACATCTTCGAAAAAGATATTGAACAAAGCCAGCATTCTGAAAATGAAGTTTTTCTGATGATCCGGATCATGCTCTTTTCCTGCATCAGGGTCATGCCATTTTGAAGAAAGCATGGGGTCCATGGTGAAGGAAACAAAAAGCGAGATCGCAACCGCAAAAGCAACTGTTATGCCGAACTGGTAGAAAAATCTTCCTATGATCCCCTTCATGAAAGCTACCGGAACAAAAACAGCCATGATGCTCAAAGTTGTTGCAAGAACCGCAAGGCCGATTTCCTTTGTTCCGTCAAGGGAGGCAGCTACGTGATCCTTCCCCATCTGGAGATGGCGCACTATGTTTTCCCGGACAACAATCGCGTCATCTATGAGGAGCCCGATGGCAAGCGAAAGTCCCATTAACGTAAGTGTATTCAGGGTAAATCCGAGGGCCTGCATTATTATGAAGGAGCTGATTACGCTTATTGGAAGGGTTATGCCTGTAATGACCGTGGATCGCCATGAAATAAGAAAGCAGAAAACAATCAGAACGGTCAGGATACCTCCAAGAATCATGGTCACCTGAACATCCTCAACAGATTCCAGGATAAAGACCGACATATCCCTTATGATTTCGATCTCAACGCCTTCGGGCAGCTCTTTTGAAAGTGTGGAAACAATCTTTTTGATCCCTTCGGCCACATCAACAGTATTGGCTCCTGACTGCTTCAGTATGTCAAGGGATATGGCCGGAACTCCGTTTAAAAGGGCGAGCGATCTTGGTTCCTTGATTCCGTCTTTTATGGACGCGATTTCCTTGAGTCTTATTGGTCTGCCTTCACGCCATGCCACAATCATGTCCGGATAGCCCGAGACTTCGGACGGTTTTCCGGAAACCCTTACAGGGAATTCATAACCGCTTCTGTTTAGCCTTCCAAGAGGGGTGTCGACGTTTTCCTGTCTGAGTCCCTGGATCACCTCATTCACTCCAAGCCCCAAGGATTCGAGGCGGACAGGGTCAAGCCAGATATTGACCTCTCTCATTGACTCTCCGATGAGGTTTACCTTGCCGACTCCGGTCGAGTTTTCGAGTCTGCGCTTAATCCTTTTATCCACAAGGGTTGTGAGTTCTTTGGGCCCAAGCTTGGATGATTTCACTGAAACCGATATGACCGGAGCTGATGCAGAGTCCATTTTTTGTATTACGGATTCATCGCATTCCTTGGGCAGATCACCCTTTATGGCGTTTATTTTTGATCTTGTGTCCTGGGATGCGTCGTTTATCTTTGTTTCTAAGGTAAATTCCACGACAATGAAAGATACGCCTTCCTGGGACGTAGATGAAATATGCTTTACACCCTGGACAGGATTCACCGCTTCTTCAATTTTTCTTGTAACCTCTCGTTCAACTGTTTCAGGAGGAGCGCCTTCATAAACAGTTGTTATTGTTAGTACAGGGAATTCTACATTTGGATAAAGATCCGTACTGAGCTTGCTGTAGGAAAACATGCCGAGAACCAGAAGGGTCAGCATCATAACTGTGGCAAACACAGGGCGTTTTATTGAGACTTCGGTAATAAGCATGATTTTGGCCTGTTATTTTTTTTCCTGGGTTGAGTTGCCTTTGCCGGCTTTGTCTGCTGCTGCGGGTTCTGCCTGCTGTCTGCTGTTTGTAACAGTCACTTTTGTTCCGTCCTTAAGATTAAAGCCCCCCCTTATAACAATGTCGTCATTATCATTAATTCCTGAGGTGATTTCTATTGTTTCTTCTGTGGCAAGACCGGTCGCGACATTTTTAAGAACAGCCGTATCAGGGCTTTTAATAACAAAGACAGAGGCCGTTCCTTTTTCAATATTAAAAGAAAGAAGGGCATTTTTTGGAACAGTGAGGGCCTGTTTTTTTTCCTCAATTACGATTTTGCCCCTGGCAAAAATTCCGCCCCTCAGTTTGCCTTCTGCGTTACTTACTTCTGCCTGAATTCTGCCTGATCTGTCCGATGAGCTTACAAGGGGATTAAGACGCTTAACACTGCCTGTGAAAGTCTGGCCTGGCAGACCATCAACTGAAAATACAAGATTCTGGCCTTCCCTGACTTTTGGGAATTCTGTGGCAGGAACATTTGCCGTTAAATCCAGAATTCTGTTGTCAACCACGGCAAAAAGCGGTGCTCCCCTGTCCACCCAGTCTCCTTTGTCAACTTTTCTTTCAGAAACAGCCCCTGTGATAGGAGCATAAACCTTTGTTTTGGACATGTTCCTTTTTGATTCAGCTACCATGGCCTGGGCCTGGCCAATCTGGGCTTCTGCAAGGTTTGCCCTTGCTTCTGCTGATTCAAGTTCGGACTTTCTTTCGTCAACTTCCTGACCTGTTACAAGGCCGGCTTCTTTAAGCTTCATTGTCCTTTCCCATTCTCGCATGGCCCTGTTAAGACCTGCCTTTGCTTCGAGATGCTGGGCTTTTGCCATCTGGAGTCCTGCCTCGTTTCTGTTAAGCTCAACCTTAAAATCTGTGGGGTCGAGTTCAAGAAGGATGTCTTGAGGAGTAACGCTGTCCCATTCCTTGACACGTATTTCAGCGACTCTCCCGGGTATCTCGCTTTTTACTTCAGTAGATGTTTTGGGTGCGAGACTTCCGTAAACCTCGACAAAACGCTGGAGATCCTTTTTTTCAGGTTTTGCTGTGTCAACAGCAACTAAATCTGACGAGTCGCCTGCTTTTTCCTCGGAGTTTTTCTGTTTTGCCATATACTTGACACCGATTGCGGCAAATAAAAGAAGTGCGGCGCCAGAAACAATGATCCATTTTTTCACGGAAATCCTCCAGCTTTCATTTATAATTTTTGTCAAATTCGATTGTGCGGGGGTAGGTATTACCACTTATGGTATATTTTAAACACTTGTTTGAATCAAGTGTTTTATTGTGTGTTTGTAAATTTGATTATACTGTGCGATATCTACTGAATTGAATGCTTACTGGAGGTATTGCCGGATGATTACCGGAATTATTATTCCCAAAGAAGGGATCTTCGGAATAAATACTTTAAATTCAGGATTCCCCTTCACTGAATGTCCTGAAAACTGGAAAAAAGATATCCTCGACCTTGAGCCCTGGACATTAAATAAATTTGATTCAAAAGATCTTTCCTTTGAATATTTTTCCGCGCAGTATTGTGAGTCACTTTATCCTGTTTTTGTTTTTGAAAAATGCTCTTCTGTCATGGATCTGATTCCCATGTTAAAAAAACAGGAACTTGTCAGGGACTGGGGTTCTGTAATTTCGGTGACCCAGACAAAGGGCAGGGGAAGATTCTGCAGAAAATGGGAGTCAACTCCAGGAAACATTCATGCGGCAATTCAGTTCCCGGATATTTATGAAGATTTTTCCAGCCTTGCCTCAATGATTGTTTCAGTCATTATGATTGAGTTTTTTAGAAAACACGGGATAGAACCCGGATTAAAATGGCCGAACGATATAATTTTTGGGGGTAAAAAAATTGCCGGCATCCTCGTTGAGAAAAAACAATCCGGGTATATCGTGGGTATAGGAGTTAACCTAAAAGATAATCCCGCACTATCGGAAATGCGCGAAGGTTTTGCTTTTCCGGCAGGAATGGTTTCTTTGCCTGAAAACGCAGGCGGGCCCCTGAAAATATGGATTGACTTCATGAATACACTTGTAAAAAGAACTTATGAGATTGTTTACTCTATAGGATTGTCTGGGTTTATATCGATTGCAAGCGGCATGCTTGTATGGAAAGGAGAGCTTGTAAGGGTCTCGGATATACCGGAAGGCGAGATCTACGGTGAGATACTTGGAATAGGTGCAACCGGCGGTCTTAGAGTCGGCGAATCATGCCGTGAAAAGGAGATTTTTTCAGGAACAGTGGTCAGAGTAAATAATAGGTAAATCATTATTATTAGTGTTGACGTTAAACATGCCATTATATAGAATGCCTCGCTTTTATAGAGGTATTTAAATTGATCATATTACCTGTCTGGTTGCCTGTCCGGCAAATCCTTATTTATCAATAATTATTTGATTTTAAGGTGGGGGGCAGGTGGATGTATATCTGCATTTGTTTGCAGCCAGTATCAGGAGCGGTTATCCGGAGGAAAAATGGAACAGAAAAGTTTTGATCAGGTTTTGGAAGAAATCAAAGGGAAACGTATACTAGTCGTAAACCGCGGCATACCAGCCCGCAGAATTGTCCGCTCCATCCAGGAGCAGCTCAGGGCTATTCCTGTTGTCACGGCCACGGATGTAGACAAGACGTCTCCAGCCATAGGCGGCGCCCAGGAGCTTTTACTTCTGGGATCTGATCCAAGAGCTTATCTTGATTTAGACCGGATAATCAGCGAGGCCAAGGCAAAAAAAGTTCACGCCATTCATCCTGGCTGGGGTTTTGCTGCCGAAGACATGAGTTTTCCATCCAAATGCAAGGAAGCTGGAATAATATTCATTGGCCCTCCTGCTGAAATGATGCATCTGCTTGGCAACAAGGTAGAGGTAAGAAATCTTGCCAAGAAAGTTGGCGTGCCTGTCGTTCCTGGTTCTGAGGGAGCGGTTGATATTGCTGAAGCCAGGGCTGAAATAGAAAAAATAGGGCTTCCTGTCATGCTCAAGGCCGAAGGCGGCGGAGGCGGCAGGGGTATCCATATTATAAAGACCAGGGAACAGCTTGAAGATTCCTTTATGAAGGCATCGGCAATGGCCCTTGCTTCATTCGGCAATCCAAAACTATTTGTGGAGAAATATCTTGAATCCGTTCGCCACGTTGAAATTCAGGTAATTGCAGACCAGTACGGCAACTGCTTTGCCTTTGATGAACGTGACTGTACTGTTCAGAGAAATCATCAGAAACTCGTTGAGATCACTCCTTCACCGTGGCCAGGCATGACAGAAGAGCTAAGGAGCCGGCTCAAGGAATATTCAACCAGACTTGTAAAGGCGACTGGCTATTATTCCCTTGTTACAGTCGAATTCCTTGTTGACCATGAAGGAACGCCTTATCTTATAGAAGCCAACACAAGGCTTCAGGTTGAACATGGAATCACTGAGTGCCGCTACGGAATAGATCTCGTTGAAGAGCAGATTGCGATAGCATTCGGATCAAAACTCAGGTTCAGCGAAGAAACTGTAAAACCTTTTAACTGGGCAATGCAGGTTAGAATTAACTGTGAAGATCCCCAGAAAGGTTTTTCTCCAAATACAGGACTTATAACAAGATACAGATCTCCTGGCGGCCAGGGAATCAGAATTGATTCCTGCCTTGCAGCAGGTTATGAATTCCCGTCTAACTATGACTCTGCCGCCTCGCTTCTTATTGCCTATGGAAGAAGCTGGGATAAGGTTGTCAGCATAATGCAGCGTGCTCTTAAAGAGTATTTCATCAGCGGAATCAAGACAACCATACCTTTCCACAGTCAGATAATGACAAATACTGAGTTCAGATCAGGAAAATATGACACAAGATTCATAGAAAAAACTCCTGAACTGATGGAATACACTGATAAGGAACCTCAGGCCCTGAGGCTTTCAAGGCTTGTTGCGGATATATCAGCCAAAGGATTTAACTCCTATGTTCAGCTTGGAGAATACCGCGGCAGATATGACAAACGTCTCGGCTCTGTCAATCCGGTTCTTCCGGCAATTACAAATGCCAAGAAGTGTTCCGACAGCATTTATCCAAGATATGACAGAGACGCTTGTCTTGAATTCATCAGAAGCTCTGAGCGTATTCATTTCATGGATACGACCACAAGGGATATTACCCAGTCAAACAGCGGCAACCGTTTCAGGCTCGCCGAAGACAGGCTGATCGGGCCATATCTTGACAACTGTAATTTCTTCTCCCTTGAAAATGGCGGAGGAGCTCATTTCCACGTCGCGATGATGGCAAACATGACCAATCCTTTTGAAGAAGCAAGGGAATGGAATCAGTTTGCTCCTAAAACTATGAAACAGATTCTTATCAGATCCACAAACGTTCTTGGTTACAAACCCCAGCCAAAGAATCTGATGAGACTTACAGGCGAGGCTATTTGTGAGGAATACGACGTAATCAGGTGTTTCGATTTCCTTAATCATATTGAGAACATGAGACCTTTTGCCGAAGTTGTTCTTAATAACAAGAGAAATATATTCGAGCCTGCCATCTCGCTTTCCTGGGCAAAAGGTTTTGACGTCGATCATTATATGGGCGTGCTTGAGGATATTCTCACCCTTGTTTCAAGCGTTACAGGATTCCCGAAGGACAAGTGCACAAAGATTATCATCCTTGGTCTCAAGGATATGGCCGGTGTCTGTCCTCCGAAATTCATGAGGGCGCTTGTAGGAACAATCCGCAAGAAATACCCTGAGCTTGTGGTTCATTATCATCGTCATTATACAGACGGTCTTTTCGTGCCTGCTGTGGGCGCAGCTGTTGAAGCAGGCGCGCATATTGTTGATACCGCAATCGGCGCATCAGTAAGATGGTATGGTCAGGGCGAAGTTCTTTCAACTGCGGCATATATAGAAGACGAGTTCGGAAAACAGAACTATCTTGATAAAGACATGATAAGGGACTGCAATTTTGTTCTAAAGCAGATCATGCCTTATTATGACAAATATACTTCCCCTTATTTCCGTGGCATAGATTACGATGTGGTTGAGCACGGAATGCCTGGCGGCGCGACATCATCTTCCCAGGAAGGAGCACTCAAGCAGGGATATATCCATCTTCTGCCTTACATGCTTAAGTTTCTTGCTGGCACCAGAAAGATCAATCGTTACCATGACGTGACACCTGGTTCCCAGATTACATGGAATACCGCTTTCCTTGCCATTACAGGAAGCTACAAACGTGACGGTGAAAACGGGGTTCTTGAGCTTCTTGAGATTCTTGATGAAGCTGTTCAAAATCCAGGAGAGCCAACATCTCCTGATATAAGAAAAAAGAGGCTGAAACTTTACAGAGACAGTAATGATGCTTTCAGAAATCTTCTTGTGGGTAAATTTGGTAAGCTTCCCCTCGGATTTCCGTCTGACTGGGTTTATGAGAGTGCTTTTGGCGCCGGATATCAGGATGCCATAAAATCACGAACAGAAGATTCTCCTCTGACTCACCTTGTGGATGTGGATATTGACGCAGAAAAAGAAGCTCTTGCAAAACTTCTTGAACGCGAACCTACTCATGAGGAATTTCTCATGTTTCTGAATCATCCTGCTGACGCCATAAAGACAATAAAATTTCGTGAGGAGTTCGGCGAGGCCAACAGGCTTCCGCTTGACGTGTGGTTCGAAGGCCTTGAACTTGGCAAGGAAATGGATTTCACAGACAGCGATGAAAAACCCCATCATATAGTCATACATTCCATTTCAGAACCCGGAGACGACGGAATATGCATGGTTCGTTATTCTCTTGATTTCGAGGCCATTGAATATGGTGTCAAGGTTCAGGCTCCAAAGTCAGACAGGACTGGTTCATTTGAAAACGCCGACAAGGATAACAAATTCCATGTCGCCGCTCCAAGTAACGGTGATCTTTGGATCATGCACGTCAAACAGGGCGATATTGTCAGGGAAGGTGATGAGGTTTTCAACCTTTCAATTATGAAGCAGGAAAAGGGCGTTTACGCAAAGACAGATGGAATTGTCAAGCGTGTTCTTAAATTTGCTGATTATCAGGTGAACAAGAAGATGGTTCCGATAAAGGAAGGCGAGCTGATCGTAGAGCTTGGGCCGATTCCAAAAACATGCCCGGACTGTTCAAATCCTGTTCCATCTGATGATTTTGCATTTTGCCCGAGCTGCGGGAAAAAATTTTAGACGGGTATGAACCGTATATATTGGGCACAGTCTTAAGTTGAGGTTTTCAAAAGGCTGTGTTCCAGTTAAATGTTGAAATATGTAGAACAAATTGTTTTTATTTTTTTCTTGGGGAACTTTTTACAAAAAGGTTCCCCAAACCCCTCAAAAACTCTAAGTTTTTTATGATATCAGCCCTTTATTTGATGGACTCGCAAAAAGTCTTTAAAAGGCATCGGTGTCATGCCGGACTTGATCTGGCATCTTTGTATTTTCAGTTACTTCTGGATTCCGGCCTGCGCCGGAATGACTGTAATCTGACTTTTTACGACCTTGTCTGTATTTATATAATTGAAAGTTTTTTCGGAGCTTTTTCCAAAAAGCGACCCGCTCGAGGCACTCGCCCTATCAACTTCAAAACAGCCGAACGAATACGCTTCGTCTGACTTTGGTCGATTGGGTTATAAAGCCTCGCCGGAGGCATTCGGATCAATGTCGGATTACGATCACAGAACGCTCTAATCAGACCTACGAATTTGCCTTTTTAAACGGCAATTTAACCATACAAGGCAGCTTTTTTATTAAAAGTATATTTATTGGGGTGATAAAATATTCCACATTTGACGGGAACAGAGCCTTGTAAAAAGCTCCCCAAACCCTTCAAAAACTTGGTATGGCTATGTCTTATTTCCGATGGGAGATCTCTGCCTTAGGTTTTTCATCAATCTCATTCCGTTTAATGTCACAAGGATGGACGCACCTGCATCAGCGGCCACTGCCAGCCATAGGTTTGCAGTACCGAGAAAGGTTAGTACAATGAATAAAAACTTAACCAGAACAGAAAAACCGATATTCTGCTTTATGACTGCAACGGTCTTGCGGCTTAATCTGACCACATAGGACAATTTATGCAGGTCATCAGCCATTAATGCGATATCTGCCGTTTCCAGCGCCATATCTGATCCGGTCATGCCCATGGCAATTCCTACTGTGGCAGATGCCAGCGCAGGCGCATCGTTTACTCCGTCACCCACCATTGCGACATTGCCATATTCCGCTGCTATTTTTTTTACAGCCGCAACCTTATCCTCCGGAAGCAGGGAACTGTAAAATTTTTCAAGACCTAATTTTTCTGCAATTACGCCGGCGACACGAGGGTTATCACCCGTCAGCATGGAAATGTGTTTCATGCCTGCCGTGCGAAGGGCTCTGACTGCCTCGATGCTGTTATCGCGCATGATATCAGCCGCTGCTATCATTCCAAAAACCGTATCCTTGGTTCCCACCAACATAACTGTTTTGCCTTGAAGCTCAAAATTGGCCAAGGTTGCTTCATATCGGGCCAGATCATGGCCTATTTCTTCAAACAGCCTGGTATTGCCTATAAATATAGTTTGGCCGTCTATATCAGCTTGAGCACCTCTGCCTGTAAGGGATTTAAAATTAGTCATTTGTCTAAGTTCAAGACCCTCAGCTTTTTTCAAGATTGCCTGGGCCAAAGGGTGTTCTGAAAATTTTTCAATGGAGGCTGCAAGACTCAAAAAATCTGTATCTGAATAGTTATTCAACATTACTACATCTGTAACCTTTGGGCGTCCCTTGGTTAAAGTGCCTGTTTTATCAAACGCCATGGCTCGTATTGCGCCCATTTGCTCCAGATAAGCACCGCCCTTTATTAGAACTCCCTGCCGTGAGGCATTTCCTATGGCGGAAACAATGGATACAGGTGTTGAAATAACCAGGGCGCATGGACAGGAGATTACAAGCAGCACCAATCCCTTATAAAACCAGGGATCAAATGGCTGTTTAAAAAAAAGCCAGGGCAGAATCATGACTCCGGCGGCAGCCAGAATAACTGCCGGGGTGTAATATTTTGCAAATTTATCAACAAACTGCTGGGAAGGAGCTCTTTGAGCCTGGGCTTCCTCAACAAGATGCATTATTTTTGTCAGGGTAGAATCTGATGCAATTCTGGTTACTTCAATTTCAAGAGATCCGTTTTCATTTACAGTCCCTGCGTAAACTATATCGCCCTCTGTCTTTTCCACAGGAATAGATTCTCCTGTAATCGTGGACTGGTTTACTGATGATGATCCTGAATGAACAAGTCCATCCATGGCGATTCGCTCTCCTGGCTTGACAATTATTATATCTCCTTTTGCTATGTCTTTAACTGGCATGCGTCGTTCGGTTCCGTATTTCCGTACAAGAGCATCAGGAGGTGCAAGTTCCATCAGCAACCGGATGGAGTGACGGGTTTTGTCCATTGTGTATGTCTGCAAGGCATTGCCTAAAGAAAAGAGGAATGCTACTACTGCCCCCTCGCTCCACTCGCCTATGGCCATTGCGCCAATAATAGCTATGGTCATAAGGACGTTCATATCGAGCGACAAAAATTTTAGTCCGTAAAAACCGTTCTTTGCCGCGTGGTATCCGCCTATGATTGCGGTCAGGATGTATAAGGATATCGTAATATGGCCATTTACCCCGGCCCAATTCAAAATGACGGCGATTGCCAGCAAAATACCAGAAACAATGGTTGCCTGGGTTTTTGCATTTATCCACCATCTGTGATTATTATCAGGCAATCCGTCGGTTTTTTCCTGCTCAGCGTCATAACCAGCATGCTTAATTTCCTGCCTGATGTCTGAATCGTTAATGGAATGCTCTACCGTCATCTTGCCTGCGCCGAAGTTAACCGTCGCTGCAACCACTCCAGGCATGGCGCTTATCCTTTTTTCCAGCTTGGCTGCACAGTCAGCGCAGTCCAGACCAGAGAGGCGGAAAACAGTTCTTAGAAAAACTGGCTCTTCGTCGGTTTTTTTTTCAAGTGTCGCCTTATATCCAAATCCGGCTATTACTTTTATTATTTCTTTAGGCCCTGTTATTGATTTGTCATAGGTTGCCTTCAGTTTTGCTGATGAAAAATTTATTTTTGCGCTTACGCCTTTTATCCTGTTAATGGCATTTTCCAGGCTGGCAGCACAATCGGCGCAGTCCAGACCCTCTAAATAAAATGCGCTAAAGGTATTGTTGTCTCTGCCAGACATGGTTTCATGATCCTGGCAGCAGCATGCTCCTGCTGCTCCGCAGTTTGATGAGGAGGGTCTGTCTTCATTTTCTGTTGAACAGGCATTGCGTTTGTCATGGCAACCCTGCTTTTTTATAGTCTTTATATTCACAGCCATCACCTAATGTTTGTTTTTAATATGTTCAATACCCTGGGTCAGGAGCAAAAAAATATGACTGTCATCAAGAGAATACCACGCCATCTTGCCTTCCTTGCGATATTTGACCAGACGTAAACTTCGCAAAAGACGTAATTGATGGGATACTGCTGACTGCGCCATGCCAATAACCGCAGAAATATCGCAGACACATAATTCCTGTCTTGAAAGAGCATGTAATATTTTAATGCGTGTGGCGTCCCCGAGTATTTTAAATATTTCTGCTATGCGCTGGAGCTCTTCCTCGGACAGCATTTCAGCTTTTGCAAGACAAATATTATTGGGATGTTCGCATAGTTGCTCGCAAATATCTGTTTCACACCTGATCTGTTTCATAAGATTCCTTTATATATGATCATTTGTTCATATGTTAGATATTATTCTGCCAAATGTCAATAAGCTTAATTGGACTGGACTCGCAAAAAAAAAGGATTTCCGTCATTCCGGCGGGGCTTGACCCTGTGAAAACCGGGAGCCGGAATCCAGCAGTATTTGAAAATAATGGATGCCGGATCAAGTCCGGCATGACGTTAAAGCCATTTTTTGACTTTTTGCGAGACCATCAAGAATTGATCTGTTCCAGATTCAGCTTTTTAAGCCTTCCTTGATGGTTTTAAGGGATAGTATTCTTACGGGTTTGCCTTTATCTATCTGAATTCTGTCATACATTTCCTGGACATCAGCCGGAACATCAGGAAGGCGGCTTTCTTCTCTTTTTTCCATTGTAATGGCACCCGAAGGACAGGTTGTTTTGCAGAGCCCGCAGCCAAGGCATTTTGATTTTTTCACTTTTGCCACGCCGTTTTCAATTGATCTTGCGCTGAATATGCATCTGTCAAGGCATGTCTGGCAGCCAGTGCAGAGTCTTTTATCCGTTTTTGCCACGTAAGTTGAACTTGAAATCTGGCTGTGAAGACCGAACATGTTTACGGCTCCCATGATTCCGCATCCGCACTTGCAGCAGTTACAAATATAATATATGTCGTCGCCGGCATTTTGAGTGTGCGCCACAAGTCCGAGCTTTTCACATTCGTCTAAAATCTGAAGTGCTTTTTCGGAAGATATTTCTTCTGCTGGCATATCTGCTTCAAGATAATAGTCAGCAAATTCGTTGAGGCTGAGGCAGACTCTCAGGGGATGGCCGCATCCTTTGCCCATTTTTTCGGCTTTTAATCTGCACAAACAATCCACTGCCGCAATTTTTTTTGCATTTTTAATATATTCACGAATTGTTTCATGCGGAAGAACAGCCTGATTCCCTTCAAGACTTCTTTCAACAGGCAGAATTCTGAACTGGGAGGTCTTTCCTGAAAAAACCTCCATTCCCATTGATTCGGCCATGAGTCTGTTATGTGCTCTGTTATAATCTCTTGTGATCCTGTTAAGCTGAAATTCATATGAGCCGACTATGTAAGGAACAAGTGCATACCGGGGAACGCCTTCGATCCTGATACGCATAAGTAGTCCTCGTTTTGCCATGTTCTCGAGGCTCTCAAAAAGCTCATCCTTGGCCGTATACATTTTTCCGGCCAGAATTTCTGCCGTAACCGGCTCTGGTGTAAGGTTGAGCGCTATTTCAGCTTCATATGGTTCATACATGATCCTGAGAACATCAATATCTGCTCCGCTTGGCGTTGCAGGGAATCCTATAGGAAGTCTGTCCAGGTGCTCCTGAAGCTTGCGGTATAATGTATCAGTCATAAAAAAACCTTTTGATATGAAAAAATTAACTATTCATCATTTGACAAGGCCGCAAAAAGTCCGATTACCGTCATTCCGGCGCAGGCCGAAATCCAGAAGTGGCTGAAATTACAAAGATGCCGGATCAAGTCCGGCATGACGCTAAAGCCATTTTTAGACTTTTTGCGACTCCATCAGCATTTAGACGCTGAACATCTTTCATTAATGATCAAAAAAAGACTTCTAAAATCAAAAAACCATAAAGTTTTTTGCGGAGTTTTTTCCAAAAAAGCGACCCTAAGGAGGCATTCGGATTAATGTCGGATTACGGACAAAGGACGTCCTAATCCGACGAATTGGCCTCTTGGTAAACTATAAGCCCTGAAAATTTTTCACCTCATTTTCAAGCCATTCTGTCCATTCGGAAATCCCTTCGCCTGTCTTGCAGGAAATAGGGAATATTTTTATGTTCGGGTTTAATCTGCGCACTCTCTGTTCCATGGCATCCATGCTGAAATCGCTCAGTTCCATGTAGTCAGTCTTGTTTACAAGAAGAACATGGCATACTGAAAACATTAGGGGATATTTCAGTGGTTTGTCATCGCCTTCGGGGACGCTCAGGATCATGACATTTTTAGCAGCGCCTGTGTCAAATTCGGCAGGGCAGACAAGATTACCGACATTTTCAATTATGATCAGATCCAGGTCCTCAACTCCTATGGCATCAAGACCTGTTTCAACCATTGACGCGTCAAGATGGCAAAAACCTCCGGTTTTAAGCTGAACAGCCTTTATTCCTGAAGCAGCGACTTTTTCAGCGTCGACCTTTGAATCGATATCGGCTTCTATAACCCCGATCCGGAGGCTCTTTTTGAGCTTTTCGCCTGTTCTCAGAATCAGGCTGGTTTTGCCGGAACCAGGGGAAGACATGAGGTTCATAAGAAAGGTCCCGCTTTTCTTTAGTGACTCACGTAATTCTCCAGCCTTGATGTCATTGTCTGCAAGAATATCTTCCTTAACTTCGATAAGACGAACCTCATCCATCACATAACCTCCATGTCCTGTATATAATAGCCTTTGCCAGATACTATCCTGAATCCCTCGCTTGCCCCGCATTCAGGGCAGGTGAAAGAGCCGGAAGATATGTCCTGTTCATAAGACCATGAACAAGCACTGCACAGAAGAATCAGCGGTGATTTGTTCATTTTAAGTATTGCCCCGTCAGCAACAGTTCCCTTGCTTATCCAGTCAAAATATTTCTGGATGAATTCAGGCTCAAGATCAGAAAGAACGCCGATATTCAGAGTGATGGATACCACTTTTTCAACCCTGTTCAGGGCCGCGTGTTTTACAACCACATCAAGTATGCTTTTTGTTATTGGAAGTTCATGCACTCTGAAGTTGCCCAAATTGATAATGGTTACTAATCAATATTTTATATGCCAAATAATTTAATATGCGTGAAGACAATATATATGCTTTATTTATTGGGAAAAACATGTATTAATTTATTTTGTATACATACCTTTTTGTCCGGGATTCTGTCCAGAATTATTTTTTTTGCAAGATAAACGCAAATTTCATGGATAACAAAAAACAGGCAGGATTTACATTTTTTAAACCACTTTTTTCTTGTTCAGCAGTTTGTTTTAACCTATCTTTTTCATATTTCCGTGCATTGATTGCATGGTAATTAAGACACAAACCGTTAAAGGAGCGATTATGCGTATTTGTGTGCTAAGCGGAAGCCCCAAAGGCGAGCTGTCCGTCACATTGCAGTCCGTACTTTTTATTCAGAAGCATTTTCCTGCCCACGAGATGAATATCATTCACATAGGCCGTGAAATCAAATCTCTTGAAAAGGATCCGGCCAAGGTGTCAGAGGTTGTAGCCCAGATTTCATCATCTGAAATGATCATTATGGCGACACCTGTATATACCTTTAATATCCCTTCCCAGTTCAAGCGGTTCATAGAATTGATATTTGCGAGCGGGAATGCTGCCGCATTCAAGGGTAAATATGCTGCATGCATCACCACGTCCATAAATTTTTTCGACCATTCGGCCCATTCATATTTAAGGGCAGTGTGCGAGGATCTCGGAATGAATTTTGCCGGTTCTTATTCAGCCGATTCCTATGATCTGCTTGAAGATGGACAACGCTCAAGACTTCTTAGTTTTGCAGGCCATATTTTTGAAACAGCCACAAGCAAAAGGCCTTGCTCCAGGGCATTTCTTCCTGTTTTAAAATCCGCCTTTGCGTATAAATCCACTGAAACTTCGGAACTAAAGCTTTTAAGCGACAAGAGAGTCGTTATTCTTATTGACGCCAAAAGACAAGGGTCGAATCTACCTGCAATGGTAGATAAAATTGCTTCCCAGTTTGAAAGAGCAGAAGTGCTTGATCTTTCTGATCTAAATGTAAGCGGGGGCTGTCTTGGCTGCATTCAGTGTGGTTTTGACCATAATTGCGTATATGGTGATAAAGACGATTTTATTGCCTTTTATGAAAACAAGGTAAAACCTGCCGATATTCTCATTTTTGCCGGAGATATAAAGGACAGATTCCTTTCATCGACCTGGAAGCAGTTTTTTGACAGGGGCTTTTATAATACCCACACACCAACAATGATCGGCAAACAGCTTGGTTTTATGATTTCAGGCCCGCTTGCCCAGATTGCCCCGATACGCGAAGTCCTGGAAGCCTTTGCTGAATGGCAGGGCGCAAACCTTGTTGATATAATAACAGACGAACCAGCAGATAATTCAGTGATTGATGCCCTTATCAGAGAAATGGCTGAAAAGAGCCTCAGGATGGCAAAAGATTCGTATGTCAGGCCTTCGACGTTTCTTGGTAAAGCAGGGATGAAGGTTTTCAGGGATGATGTATATGGTCGCCACAGATTTGTATTCCAGGCTGATCATATGTATTTCGACAATCATGGAATCTATGATTTTCCACAGGATGACAAGCGCGCAATGGATACTAATGCAACCATGTTTGAGCTTACAAAAGATCCCCAGATGAGGGGAGCTATTCGTAAAATGCTAAAGACAGAGATGGTAAAACCGCATCAGAAAATTGTCGAGACAAAGTAAAAAAGCGCCGGGATTCCGGTGTAACAAGGAGATTTTCCATGGCAGTTGTTATTCAGTATGTTGTGGTTCGAAACGGAGTCCAGAAAATGGTATTCACAACCAAAAAAGAGGCTGATGCCTACGATAAAATGCTGGATGTGGCTGAGGGCTTGCTTGATTTCATGAAAACAGCCGAACTCGGAATAGATGAAAAAAAGCTGGAGGATCTGGCCTATTTCCTTGCGGAAAACAGCGAAAAAGTTACCTCTATTCTTAAAGTCGCGCCCGCGGCCCAGTCTCCTAAAAAGACTGGTGAGCCAAAGGACAAGGCTGTTAAGGAAGAAGAATAAAAACTCTGTAATTCCGGGTATGTTTTAATTCTGAAATAAGTGTGGGGATAAAACGTCCCCACATCACCACGATTTTTGATTTTAGAATTTGGATTTATGATTGATCGCTTTGTTTCAAAAATCATCAATCAGAAATTATGAGCCTAAGGGTGACGATGTCGCAAAAAGTTCGATTCTCGTCATTCCTGCGCAGGCCGTAGCCCAGAAGTATCTGAGAATACAAAGATGCCGGATCAAGTCCGGCATGACGCTAAAGCCATTTTTTGACTTTTTGCGAGTCGATCAAGGGTAATTCGGCTAAAAAAGGCCAATTCGTAGGCCAATAAGTAGGTCGGATTAGAGCGTCCTTTGCTCGTAATCCGAACATTGGTCCGAATACCTCCGGCGGGTCGCTTTTTAAAAAAAGCTCCGCAAAAACTTTCAGGTAAGTAAGCTGAGCATATACAATTTTATAACCTTTGCGCATGATAATAAAAAAAACATAAGGTTTTTGAGGGGACTTAAGGAATTTTTTAAAAATAGTTCCCCAAGATCCAGTATTACAAAAAGGTCAGTATTTCGCTTTTCAACATTTAAGGGGAACATGAACCTTTTCTAAATTAATGATTCTTTTTGAATTTTCAAACGCTAACTAAAACCAGCATGACACAAGGAAGTGTATTCCATCATCCTGAAGGTCGTCATCAGAAGTGTCAATATCCCTGAATGCGAATCCCCAGTAAATATGGGCGTGGGCGTATTGTGAAGGATCATATCTTAGTCCGAGTCCTGCGCTTGAGATATTTAGCGCTCCAGGTGATCTTCTCCTCGTGTTCCATCCGGCTCCATAATCGAAAAAAGGCGCGAGCGAAAGCCTTCCGTCTTCTGGATTACTGCTTACTCCCGGAATTTTCAGATTTATGAGTGGAATCCTTAGCTCTATTGATGAAACAATCCCATTGTCCCTTACAAGCTGGTTTTCCCTGTACCCCCTGACGCTTTTTCCTCCGCCTATGGCAAACTGTTCTATGGGCAGGAGAGCGTCCGCTGCTAGCTGGATATCTGTCCTTATTATCATCTGGGAATTTAATAGCTTTTCCATCTGCCTGGCCCATTGAATCTGTCCTATCCATGAAAGAAACTGGCTGTCAGGAGCCATTGCAGTATCTGTTGAACCGAATGCATTTATGCCAAGGCTTAATAATGAGCGTGCGGCAACAACCTGATAGCCACTTTTTGAGACAAAATCCTGGGAGAATCTGATAACGCTTACATCGCTTTTCCCGTTAATGACTCCCTCTGAAAATGAGAATGGCTTGTTCAGAAGATAGGTTTCACTGTATTCTTTTTTTGCCATTAATCCTAATATGACTTCAGAATCCATTTTTTTGTAAACAGGATGGGTTATGGATATTTCATAGTTTTCGCTTCTGCTTTCTATATCAAGCTCGTCAAAAGGTTCTTCAATAAGGGTTGAAGAGTTTCTTGAGTAAGATAGTCTTATACGCGTATCTTCGGGGCTTACAGGAATGGAATATGACCCTGAATAGTCGTAAAGGCTTTCTGTAAAACCGTATTTGAGTTCGAGTGTGTCGCCGTTGCCTGTAAGGTTTTCGTGTGAGGCAAAAGCTTCGAGAACCTGGCTTCCAGCTCCCGGAGAATAACTGTTACTGTATTGCAGTCCTCCATGATATGCCCTTGCCTCGTTGATTTTTACGTCGAGGTCTGCTTTCCCCGGAGCAATTCCAGGTTTGAGATCTGCATTTATTGTCTCAATCAGAGGATTGATCTGAATTATCTGAAGTCTTTCCTGAATCTTGTTCATGTTTAATGGTGGTTCAGCTCCGAGTCTTATTCTATCTTCTATGTAACTATTTCTGAGCCTCTCATTTCCGGTGATTTCTATTTTATCAAGACTGCCCTCAACAATCTTAAGAACGATATTTCCGTTATCATCAGGCATTTTCTGGTCAGGAATCATTACACCTGAATTTATAAAACCTTTGTCAATATAGAACATGCTAAGTTTGTATCTCAGATCCTCAAGTTCGCCTAAGCTCAGTTCCCGGTTTTCAAAAGCCGAGGATATTTCTGAAAGCTCTTTGTCTGAAAAGGCGGTATTCCCGCTGAATACGAATTTTCTGACATTTATTTTGCCTGTGTCTGAATATGCTGAAATAGAAGGTATTAATACAACAAGCAGAACAATCATGATTAATGTGTTTTTTTTCATATTTTCCCCATTCTGATCATTAATCAGTCAGATATTGATGTTGTCAGATGTTGAATGAAAAATACAAATGAAAGAGTCATAACCAGTTTCCTATGAGAAGAAACGGTGACCAGAATGCCGGATGTTTGAAGTCATCCTGGTTCAGAAGGCTGACCTGGGCGATTCTGATGGCTTCGGCCTTGGACATTTCGGGTTTTTTAAGTTCATCATAGAATCTTGTAATGAGACGGGACGTCGCTTCGTCATCAATAAACCACAGACTTGCAAGGGCGCATCTTGCTCCAGATTTTACGGCGACACCAGCTAGTCCGAGGGCGGCCCTGTCATCTCCGACCGCTGTCTGGCATGCGCTGAGTGTAAGCAGTTCAACAGGATTTTCGCTGTACTTGCTTGGCTTTATGAGTTTATCCAGGTCATCCAGTGTCAAGCGTCCGTCATATGTCAGCAGAAAGGTTTTAGAAGGATTCCTGTCAAACTGACCGTGGGTCGCTATGTGAATTATTGAATATGGCGCGTTTCCCATTGAATTTTCGATATTCGATGATGTGAATTTTCCGTTCTGAAGTACCTTGCTTTTGAAATTTTTGTTCAGATAGTCGACTTCTTTTTCGACATTCGGAAGGGCAGAAAAGCCCTGCACTGACTCAGTAAGACCTGCCATCAGAAGTTTGATTCCTTTTTTTTCCAGTGGATTAGGATCAGTGAGGGTGAGGCCTGGAGTTGTCACAATCGAGTATTTTTCGATCAGAAATGACTCTCCGTCGTTAAGGGCAGCCATTGGAATTGTCCTTATGGGGCCGTCCGGTATTATGACTATTGTTTTGATGGAATTCTTTTCAAGAATTTCTTCAATCGGACGAATAAGCCAATCGTAAAGCTTGTTGGAATCCTTCATAAAATACGAGTTGCCGGAATTCTCAAGTCTTGATCTGAAATTGTTTATTGTTTCAGTCATTTTATCTGAATCAACATTCACAGTTTTTTGGATAATCTGGCCGGGGATACTTAGAATCAGCTCAGTTCTCTTCGGAAGGATTACAGGATAAAGTGCAGCAGTATTTGAGGATACTGCCTCTGTTGAAGATATTTTGGATTCCATTGCTGTTATGCATTCATCCTTGAAATAATCCTGGATTTCAGCTGTTTTAAGGCTTTCCAGGGTAACGAGGACTTTTTTCAGCAGAGTCTGCTTTTCTTCCTGGGCACTTGTTGATGATTTTTCAAGCATCAGATCGACGAACTCAAGATAGACTGGCCCCACGATGTCCTTGTATGTTGATTTGCCACTTCTGCAATCGTCTGAAAGATCATTTCTTGACTTTTTGATATAGTAAACGGATTTTTCGTACTCAGATAAGGCCTCATCCTTTTTACCTACTGCTTTTGTTATTCTTCCAGCCTGCCAGTGCAATCTCATCAGGGATTCCCCAGAGCCTGAAATCTGGGCCTTTAAAATTGCCTTGTAGGTCAGGTCAAGGGCTTCTTTATATTCCTTTCTGTTTTCGTGGTAAGACCCAAGACCTCCCAAAGCATATGACGCGGCAATATGATCCCTGTTTTTTTCGGAAATCTTTAAAGCCATGTCGTAGAGTGAAGGGAGTTTTTTGCTCAGATTTTCTTGGCGTTCATGATCCGTATAGCTGATGTTTTTGGAAAGATCAGATATTGCGAGAATGCTGAATATCTTGTCCCTGTCACCAGGAAGATTTTCGGTTTCTGCCAGCGCCTTTTCAAGTAAGGAATATGCTTTCCCTGTGTCTCCCTGATCAATCATAACCTTAGACGCGTTGATCATGGCATTGACACATGAAACTTTGTCCCTGACACTTAAAGCAAGGTCTGAACTTTTGATAAATGAGCTTATGGCCCCTTCGTAATTTCCATCAACAACATTAAGGTTTCCCAGACTATTGAATATCAGCGCCTCAAGCCTTTTGTTCCCGGTTTTTACTGCCAGATCAAGGCTTTTTTCAAGCTCTGACTTGGCATCGATGGTTTTCATTTTCAGGATGAGAATGGATCCTTTCAGGAGATGAATCTTTGTATTAACGTCCATGTCATCAATACTGACCGCCTCTTTTCCTGCTTTATCCAGAATATCAAGAGCCTTTGAATTAAATCCCATTGAGCTCAAGGCTTCTGCCTGAATACATAGAAACTGGGCGCGTATTTTTTGTTTTTTTTGGGATTCTAAGCTTATAGCGGTTTTTTCCGCAAGAATTGAGGCTTCCTTAAAATCCCCTTTATCCATCAATGAGTCGATTATGTTAATTTGATGGATGATCTGGTCATTCCCTTTACCTTGCCCGGCCATTGCAGAATCAAGGCAGATAAAAATAAACATGAACAGAATGAGACTGTTAATACTGAAAAAACAGTTTTGGGGACAAGACTTGTATTTAGGATTCATGATTCAAAACCTTTGCCTTTAGCCACAAAACATTTTGAATATATGCTTTTATGGCGAGTAAATAATTTTGAAGTCCGTGAAACTTGACAAGACGGGAAAGACATTTGTCGGAACTATGGGCGTTAAAGATGGTGTGGCTTATAAGATCAGCTATTATTTTTTTATACCATGGAACAGTTTTAAAAATAAACATTAATGATAATGGCTATGCACTATTTCCAGTATGATTGTCTGATCTGAAAAAAATGATTTACAAAAATAACGAAAGTATTGTTTTCCAAGCATCTGACATAATCATAACGTTTTTGCGGAGATTTTTACAAAAAGCGACTCGCCGAAGGCTCTCAAGCTGAAAATAAGACAGAGCCACATTAATGATTGAATGTTGACAGCGTCGCAAAAAGTCCGACTTTCGTCATTCCGGCCTGCGCCTGAATCCAGAATCATCTGAGAATACAAAGACGCCGGATCAAGTCCGGCATGACGCGTCGATCTTTTTTTACTTTTTGCGAGTCCATCAATGTTTATTTGATTTTAAAGATCCATCTGCTTTAGATGAGACTTTGTCAAAATTTATGATATATAAACAGAAATACTTATTTCATAAAATCAATCTACTATTGAAAATCACAGTGCTTTGATGATAAATATTCAGCGTTTCTCGCCATTATAAGGCCGGATTTATACTCCGGAACTTCCGATCAATTTGTATCTGCAGATCTTGTTAGTCAAAAAGGAGATAGGAATGCCAATTCTACCAAATCGTTTTTTAAGAGCCATGTTCTGTTCCGTTCTTTGCTTTTTATTATTTTTGCCCGCCATCGCAGGCGCAGCCAGTTTTCCCAGAATAGTCGCTTTTGGTGACAGCCTTAGTGACCACGGAGGTCTTCAAAAATATATCGGAGCTTATGATCCTGTGTCAAATCCCAACGGAGCGCTCACGACCTGGTCCAACGGAGATGTTTGGCTTGACTATCTAAAAAAAAGAACGAACTCTGATCTTGATGACAGGGCAATAGCAGGTGCCATGACCGAAGGCCACGAAAATTCAAGTGTCCAGTCCATGATAAATTCCGGGGCTCTTCCGGACCTTGGTCTCAGTGGTCAGGTTAATTCATATTTAGCCTCAAACCCTGTAATTGATTCAACAGGAACTCTTTTTTCCATATGGATCGGAGGAAATGATCTTCTTGAATACAGCAGAGGAGAGTCCAAATATACATCACCTGATTCTCTTATTTTAGGCGCAACCGGAGTTACTGTCCAGGCCATGGAAAATATCTATGAAAAAGGCGGCAGAAATTTTCTTGTGCTGAATCTTCCTGACATTGGCAAGGCCCCTGCATTTTC
Source organism: Desulforegula conservatrix Mb1Pa (assembly GCF_000426225.1). NCBI lineage: Bacteria > Pseudomonadati > Thermodesulfobacteriota > Desulfobacteria > Desulfobacterales > Desulforegulaceae > Desulforegula > Desulforegula conservatrix. The sequence goes on along the minus strand of NZ_AUEY01000029.1, from coordinate 9,461 downwards.
GTCTTCATCATCAGAGATGAGGGCCGTCGCTACCTTGATGAGCACCATGTATAATCAGTATCTGTGGAACCTTGTTGATCAGTTCGCCTCTTCCCATGCCGACGCTTCCGTAATTAAATTCGATGTTTTCAGTCATATCAACGCTGAGCTTTCGAGCGGAGCATTTGCAAATACCACAGAAACATATATGAAATATGATGCGAACGGAAACAGAACCCTTGAGCATAATGAACCTGCCTCGGATTATTTTTTCTGGGATATGATTCATCCCATGACCAGGGCGCATCAGAGACTTGCCGATGCTGTTTTTTCAAGCTCAGGCACAACCGTAAACCGTATCAGCCCTGTCGTTGCTGTGACCGGATACAATATCTCGTCATCCCAGCAGACAATACAGGCGTCAGAGCCGGTTACAGTCACGGTAAACGCTTCTGCCACAGGTTCTGCTCCTGTCTATTATGAGTTCTATTATTGTGCCAATTACGGAACAGCCGAGTATTCTTCTACTCAATGGACAAAGGTTCAGGATTATTCTACGTCAAACTCCTGCACCTATTCGTTCCCCAGCTCAGGAAATTATATAGTCGTAGCCCGGGCAGTTACGGACCCATCAAATTTACCATCTGCGCTACCTATTGTCGGTTCTATGATTTCTGTTGGAGGCGGTACGTCTCAGGTCAATATATCCGGTTACACAGCAACAGCTACGCCTGATCTTGTTACAGGATCTCCTTTTAGTATATCTGTGAATGCATCCACTCCTGACAGAAGCGCCATATCTTACAAGTTTTTTTACTGCGGTAATTACGGCTCATCGACCTATGATACGACCGCATGGAATACTGTTCAGGAATATTCATCTGCAAATTCATGCTCATATTCTTTTTCTGATCCAGGGAATTATATAATAGTGGCAAGAGCTGTGACAGATCCCCAAAATGAGCCTGGGGCACTGCCAATTGTCGGAAGTCTTGTGACGGTCAACAGCCCTGCTCAATAAAAGCCGGGCTGCTTGAAATATTGATGGCTTCGCAAAAAGTCCGAGCCCTGCGTTGCCATCTTAATTGATAGACCATATAATATACTCATCACTGTCACAGCTTGAACATTTGAAATAAGTCAGGCCGTTTGAATGGCAAGCCTGTTGTTGGATTATTACTGGAAAACCCTTTGGGAAAAGGGTTTTCCAGACCTTTCCCAAAACTTTTATGTTTTTTTATCACGAGTCGAGAACATATGTTTTTCGATCAAAAGAACCCATAACCGAAAAGTTTTTGCCAAGCTTTTTTCAAAAAGCGGCCTTTGACCTTTTATCTAACAGAAAAGTTCTATTTATGACGATGTGAAGTATATAATGAGCCTGATCAAATATAAGCCACAGTCTGTGGCTTATAATGGGGTGTTTATTCGGATCGATGTCTGATTACGGCTAAAAGACGTTCTGATCAGACTTAAGAATTGCCCTTTGGGGGACAGAAAAAAACAACCACCTACTTTTATGGCAGGTGGTTGTTTTTTTATTTTTTATGCCCCTTAAAACATAATCCTTAAGGAAGCGATCAGTCTTTTAATATGTCTGGTTAAAGTATTTGGCTCAAAAACAGTTTGGTTCTGTCACTCTCTGCTGCATTGAATATTTTGTCAGGGATTCCCTCTTCAACAATGAGTCCGTGATCCATAAAAATTATTCTATCAGACACTTCCCTTGCAAAGCCCATTTCATGGGTAACCACGACCATTGTCATGCCTTCTTTTGCAAGGCTCTTCATTACGTCCAGAACCTCTCCGATCATTTCAGGGTCAAGGGCCGATGTGGGTTCATCAAAGAGCATTACCTTGGGATCCATGGCAAGAGCCCTGGCTATGGCCACTCTTTGCTGCTGTCCACCTGAAAGCTGGTCCGGGAAAACATTGACCTTGTCCTTTATTCCAACTTTCTCAAGGAGAAACAAAGCTTTTTTTTCAGCTTCGGCCTTGCTCCTTTTTCTTACTACCAATTGTGAGAGCATTACATTTTCAAGAACTGTCTTGTGTGGGAAAAGGTTGAATGATTGAAAAACCATCCCGACTTCTTCCCTGATCTTGTTAATATTTGTTCCTGGTTTGAGTATATCTGTTCCATCTATGATTATGCTGCCGGAGTCAGGTCTTTCAAGCTGGTTTATGCATCTTAAAAGGGTGCTTTTGCCTGATCCTGAAGGGCCTATTATGACCACAACCTCTCCCTGGACGACTGAACAGGAGACACTTTTCAGAGCCCTTACTTCATGCGGTACACGAAATGTTTTTATGACATTTTTGATTTCTATCATGCTGAGACTACTCTCCTTTCAAGATACTGAAGGAAAATTGAAAGCGCGAACGTAAGAACAAGGTAGAGCAGGGCGCATAGAAACCATAGCTCAAAAGGCTGAAGGCTTGTTGTAACAACTTCTCTAGTTGCCTTGGTAAGATCTCTCACAGCAATTATTCCAAGAAGTGAAGAGTCTTTTATAAGACTTATGAACTGCCCTGCCAGAGGCGGAAGGATACGTCTCAGCGCCTGTGGCAGAATGACATGTATCATTGCCTGGGATGCCGTCATTCCAAGAGACCTAGCGGCCTCCACCTGTCCCCTGTGTATGGACTGAATCCCAGCTCTTGCTATCTCTGCGACATATGCGCCTGTGAAAAAAGCCATTGAGGCTATGCCAAACCACAGAGGAGGGATTTTCCATCCTGTTGCGCTGTATTTTTCAAGCATCGAGTTTGTGAGAGTTCCAAGAACAAAATACCAGATGTATATCTGAACGAGGAGAGGTGATCCTCTGATGATTTCAATATAAGTTATTGCAGACCATTTGAGAGCAGGATTTTCGGAGATTCTCGCAAGTCCTGTGAAAAGTCCGATTATTACTCCTATTATGGTCGAAATGAAGCTTACGACCAATGTCAGCCACATGCCTTCAAGAAGAATCCCTGGCTTCCATTGTTTCACGGAAGAAAGAATATCTCCTGCTTTTATCATGTCTCCCTGGCTGACAAGCAATCCCTTTGACGGTACTGTATAGTCTTTCAAACCTTCATCGGTTTTTAAAGTGACGATTGAGTTTTCGCCCTTGTTTTCGATATTACCGATTTCGCCGGGTAACTCGGCTGCAATGCCAACATTGTCCTGATATATGAAATACTGGGGAACTCTGTTCCAGCGCCATACATAATCAATCTGTTTTGTTGAAAAGTACAGGCTGAAAACGATTCCAAGTATTACAAGAAAAAACGCGCTGGTCCACATCACGTAATATTGTCTGCTTTTTTCCTGTGCGCCCGGATTAAGAGAAAAGGCCATTTTCTGTCCTTTGGTATTTATGTTGCTCTTGGCCCGGAAAATTCCGGGGTTTGACTAAGCCAAAAAAATCAAACAGGCTGCCCGGTCATTCTGGCAGCCTGTTTGATAATTAAAATATCAACTATTTGATATCTTTGTACCAGTCAGTTGATTTGATCCATTTGTTGTTGATTCTCTCATAGGTTCCATCGTTCTGGATCTGTCTGAGAAAATTATTCAGCCAGTTCATGAAGTCAGGATCGCCTTTGCGTACGCCCCATGCAAGAGGCTCGTATGTGAAAGGCTGGTCAAGGAAAACAAGTTTGTCAGATCCCTGTTCTGCAAGGGCAACAACGCAGTTTGGCTTGTCGTAGACATAAGCGTCTGCCTTGCCGTTGACAACTTCAAGAAGGGCTTCTGCTTCTGTTTCAAAAGACTTGTAAGTACATTTAGGAATTTCTCTCTTGGTGGCCTGTTCGCCTGTTGTACCAAGTTTTGAAACCACTGTGTATTTCGGATCATTCAGATCTTTGTAGGATTTTACCTTGCCTTCATGTTTTTTGCTGAGAAGGATTGTCTGACCAACTACAATATATGGATCAGCAAAGTTTATCTGAATATTTCTTTCCTGGGTAACGGTCATCCCGCTCATAATTATGTCGAATTTTTGGGTTACAAGAGCCGGAATAATTCCGTCCCATGCAGTGTTCACCGGAACAAATTTTACTTTAAGAGCTTTTGCCATTTCTTTTGCAATATCAATATCAAAACCGACAAATCCGCCTTTTTTATCTGTCATTTCAAAAGGAATGTACCCGGCTTCAAAACCAACCCTTAGTTCACCACGTTTGATGATATCCTCGAGTGTTGATTTCTTTGCAAGTTCGATGTCTGCCGCAGTTGAAATCCCTGCAAAACCGGCAACAAGAAGAACCAAGGTCACTGCTCCAAGAATCCAGTTCTTTTTCATTTAAAAATCTCCCCTATGTTTAAAAAATATTAGCTACTCTTGCCTTCATCAAGCAATTCTTTAATTACCATTCTGACTTTGCATATATGGCATATTGGTATTTCTTCCTTTGGAATGTAGACAATCTGGGTTGTCTTGCATTTCGGACATTCCGCTTCTATTGCCTCTGCTCTGTCTCCGCGCATTTCGACTCCATTGCTGTTATGGAAAGAATAATTGTAACTTGCATACAATTAAATTTTTTTATCGAAACATAATGGATACTCCGTTTGCGGTCAATAAAATATTGTTATCATAGAAAGGCCTTATAAAGCTCGGTGGTGTTACCAAATCGGCAAGGTCGCAAAAAGGCCGGGTCGCAGAAAAAGATCAGTATACCTGGTAATAAATTAAGCTGGCTCTGCCTGATTTTCAGTTAAGAAGTATCTTTTATGGTTAATTTGTTATCAAAATAAGGGTGATGCGTAGGTCGGATTAGGACGCCCTTTGTCCATAATCCGACGTTAAGCAGGGTGCCTCCGGCGGGTTGCTTTTTGGAAAAAGCTCCGCAAAAACTTTGTGGTTTTGTTAGTAGGCAAAAATACTGATATTTTTAGAGTCTTACAAATGTTCAGGCCATGACCTTTTCATATATTACTGAGAATTGACCATAGCCATATAATTTAATGGCTGAAGTCGTCAAAATATGGACAAAAACCAGCCGGATTCCGTCATTCCAATACAGGCCTTCAGCGTCATGCCTGACTTAATCCGGCATCCGGTATTTACAAATGCTTCTGGATTGCGGCCTACGCCGGAATGACGGTAATCGGGCTTTTTGAGTCATTGTCAGCATTTATGGGGATTCCGTATTTTTTTTACAAAGTTGAATTGATCAAAATGCTCTATTAATATAACAGTTACTGATTAATGAAGTTTTCGTTAGAGTTAGCTTATAATTTATGAGAGTTTCAGGTGCGTGTCATTTAAAGGATGCGGCTTTTACTGTATATTGCGCCTGATTTGCATACAGGATTCATGGTATGAGTTTTTTGGATCATTTTCTTCATCGCAATAAAACAAACTCGATGAATATACAGTATTTTGTCAGGGCATCTGCCATTGTTTTGCTTTTGATTTATATTGGCATACTTGACAGACCTTCTCCCTTTTTTTCAAAAATTGCCGCAGTATCTGCCGCAATATCGTATGTTCTGATACATGCAATAATAGCCTTTTTTTTATCATCCAGAAGAAAAAATCTGTCTGTCAGCCTTAGCAGTCTGGTTGATATCTTTGCAGGAGCAATGGTATGGCTTTTTGATCCGTATCAGCCCCCGCCCTGCTCAATTTTCATATTGGTTGCAGTAATAGGTAACGGACTTCAGCATGGTTTGAAGATTCTCAAGTCCCTGATTGTTTTTCTCGGCCTTCTGTCCCCAGTCGTGTTTGCTTTGAGATTCAACGAGTTCGGCTATAATCCGGCTTCAATCGTTTTTTTCGTCATATGCATCTTTCTTATTTTTTATATTTACCTCCTTGTTTACAGAATTGAGCTAATAAAAAATATAGACAAGACAAGAACAAGGGATCTGCAGGAAAGTGAGGCAAGGTACAGAAGTGTCTTCGAAAACACTGGAACTGCAACAATAATAATTGAAGAAGATATGACCGTATCCATGGCAAATGCCATTTTTGTAAGACTTTGGGGTGGACCCAAGGAAGAGATTGAGGGCAAATTGAAATGGTCAAGTTTTGTTCATTCATCAGATTTGCCTAAGATGGCTGAATATCACAGAAACAGGAGAACTTGTGAGGCCAGTGCCCCTTCCGAGTATGAATTCAGGTTTGTTGACGTAAATGGTAATATCAAGGATATTTTTGTAAGGGTTGGTCTTCTCCCTGATACTACAAAAAGCATTGCCTCCCTCATAGATATAACTTCACGTAAAAAAGTTGAATACGACCTCCAGAAGGCCCATGGAGAAGCTGAACAACTGGTGGACGAGCGTACTTCAGAGTTGAAAAGAATGAATCTGGAGCTTCAGAAAGCCAAAGAAATGGCTGATGCATCAGTAAGGGCAAAAAGTGAGTTTCTTGCAAATATGAGCCATGAGATACGCACTCCTATGAACGCGATACTTGGCATGTGCGAGCTTGCTGTCGAGACTGATCTTAATCGAAAACAAAGGGAATATGTCAATATTGTCAGATCTTCTGCAAGATCACTCCTTGGGCTTATCAACGACATCCTCGATTTTTCGAAAATAGAGGCCGGCAAGCTTGACTTTGAAACAGTATATTTTCATGTCAGGGATGTTGTCTATGAGGTCTGTGATATGTTTTCAGGCAGAAATATTGAAAAAAATATTGAATTCGTGATCGACATATCTTCTGATGTTCCATCAAAAATATTCACAGACCCACTGAGATTCAGACAGGTACTTATAAATCTTGTTTCAAACGCATTTAAATTTACATCCGAAGGAGAAATCTGCGTTTCCTTAAATGTCAAGAGTAGAGGTTTTGAAAGCGTTGAACTGCTTGTATCTGTGAGGGACACCGGAATTGGCGTGAAGCCCGAACTCTTTGACAGGCTTTTTGATGCTTTTGCCCAGGCTGATGGGTCCACGACCAGAAAATATGGGGGAACAGGCCTTGGGCTGGCAATCTGCAAGAAAATTGTGAAAATGATGGATGGAGATATCTGGGTCGAAAGCACCCCTGGTGAGGGGAGTTGTTTTTTCTTCACCGGCATTTTCAGATATATCGAAGAGAGGGATTCTGGCCTTGTATTTCCTGAAAATATGAAGAACATGAAAGTTCTTCTTGTTGAGGATAATCCGTCCACAATGCTGGTGATCAAACGCTATATGGATTCCTTTGGCTTCAGGGTGGAAATGGCGGCAAATGCTTCCCAGGCAATGATTACCCATGATGAAAGCATAAGAAATAAGGACTTTTTTGGGTTAGCCATAGTTGATGTAGGTTTACCCGATATGGACGGAATAGATCTTTCCAGAATACTCAAGGATGGTTCTTTGAGGTCAAGGATGCGTGTCATAAATGTAAGTGCCTATGGCGGCGACTCAGACTTTCAAAGATCAAAAGACGCCGGCTCAGAAGGGTTTATTCTTAAACCAGTCAAGCAATCCATACTTTTTGATACACTTATGGAAGTTTTCGGGTATAACATTAAAAGATCACATGAAACTAAAAGTTCTTCGCTGAAAAATCATTCCTTTGCCGGTATCAATATTCTCCTTGTTGAGGATAACCCCATTAACCAGAAAGTCGTATTCGAGATACTGGAAAGCACCGGAGCGAAGATTGAATGGGCCTCAACCGGGGTCGCGGCCATTTCATCCCTGGCAAAGAGATCCTATGATGTTGTTCTCATGGATGTGCAGATGCCGGATATGGATGGTATCGAAGCTACCAAGATCATAAGGCAGGAGCTTAAGCTTGACGTTCCTGTTATAGCTATAACAGCCCATGCAATGCAGGGAGATCGTGAAAAATGCATTGCCGCAGGTATGAATGATTATGTCACGAAACCGATAAATAGGAATGCTCTTTTTTCGGCTCTTAAGAACAATCTGAATATGAAAGATGCAGACAACATCAAATCCGCAGCTGATATGAATATGTCAAATAAAACAGAAAACAATGAAATGATTCAGTCACAGGTGCTTGACATTAAAGACGGTATGGAAAGGCTGGGGGATTCCATGGATTTTTACCTCAGGCTTGCTTCTTTTTTTTCTAAGCATTTTACAAATGTGGCCAAAGATCTCAGGGAACTTATGGATAAAGATTCTTTCAATGAGGCCAGACTTCTTGCCCATTCTTTGAATGGAGCATCCGCAAACATATCTGCTCTCAAAGTAAGGCAGCTTGCCATGTCCATGGAAAAAGCCCTTGAAAAGAACGAGACAGGCGCCGCTTATTCAATTCTTGATGATCTTGATGTGGCTCTTTCTGAGGTTTTTTCAGCCGTGCATAAGCTCGAAATTGAGAACATGGCTACGAAAGAAGCATCATCCCTGCAGCAACCTGAGGCTTGCCTTTCAATCGAGGAATCCGACCTTCATTATATTCTCCCAATTCTTGACCGCGAGCTCCAGGATTTTGATCCTGTAAATTCAGAAAAGACTTTTCAGAATCTTAAAGCATATTTCCTTGAGAAAAATGGCCTGGGTTCTGAAATTAATGGTTTACTGAATGATATCAAGAATTGTATTGATGAGTATAAATTTGATGAAGCGAGGAAAATTCTGGCGTCTATTACAAAGTTTATTTGATATTGCCGTAGATCCCATACTCATTATTGCATTTTGTATTTATTTGATTATTATCTAAATGTTTAGATTTAAAATTTTGTATATTAAGGGGTATTTCTTAAATTATGATGGTAAAAATAAAATGGTCTGATCGTTTTTGTGTAAAACTGCCTGAAATAGATGATCAGCAGAAACAGATCATAGAGCGAATAAATGGAATAGTGGATGCTGTTAACGCGTCTGGTGACCAGAAGGAAATCTATGACATGATTTCCGATCTCACTGATTTTGTGAGACACAGATTTAATCAGGAAGAAAAGGGGATGGTCGCATGCCATTTTCCTGACCACCAGCAGCACAGGAAAGATCACAGGGAATTCATCCGCAAGATAATAATGTTCAGAAAAATGTTTGCCGATGACTGCGCAACGGTTAAAGATGACTATATCAGGCTTATAGAGGAATGGCTGGAACATCATTCGGATTACTGGGACGGACGATATGCTCCTTACGTGAGGCTGCACAGATATGTTGAAGCGTGCAATGTAGGCAAGAAAAAAAACAGATAGTGGGAGTATTCAAAGTTCTGTGTCACATTTTTGATTTCCAAAGCGTCATATAGATGAGAGTAAGCAGAAGTCAGCTCCGAGAATGGGCCAAAGTGTAGCTCGTCGGAGGAGCTGGCTTCTGCTGGAGCGAATCTGCGATATCATCTATACCTTTGAAAGACCTATCAGAGTTTTAACTCCTTATCCAGTCTTCCTTCAAAATAAATTGCCAATTGTGAAAGTGTCTGAGACCAGTTCTTTACCGGCATAGTCCACTTTTTGCTTGCGTTTTGAATACCCATATAAAGGAGTTTCAAGAGGCTGTCCTGATTAGGGAAAGCCCCTTTGGTCTTGGTCAGTTTCCTGAACTGACG
>NZ_AUEY01000028.1 GCF_000426225.1 Desulforegula conservatrix Mb1Pa | reverse complement strand
CAATCGTCGCTTAACCTGTTTCGCCTCTGCCTATGCTCTGGGCATAATGTCCATTGCCGCCACTAAAAAAGTGGATGGGAGATTATTATTCTCTTGACTGGTGACAACCATATCAGGTCGGATTAGGACGCCCTTTGTCCGTAATCCGACGTTAAGCCGAGTGCCTCCGGCGGGTCGCTTTTTGTAAAAAGCTCCGCAAAAACTTTATGGTTTTGTTAGTAGGCAAAAAACTGATAATTTTAGAGTTTTAAAAATGTTAAGCCCATGAACTTTCAAATGTTACTGAGAATTGAGCATAAGCACATAAGAGAATACCAGTTTCTGTTTGGAAGTTTTGATGGTCTTGCAAAAAGCCCAAAAAGGCATTGGTGTCATGCCGGACTTGATTCAGTATTCAGTAATTACAGTATCTTATGGATTAAGGCTCCCTGTTTTCACCGGGGCAGGCTGCACCGGAATAACGAAAATCTGACTTTTTGCGAGTCCATCAAGTATAATTAAAAACCTGATCAGGGCTGTTTCTAAGGCGCGAAGAGCTCTGTTATCTCAAGAACAAGAAAACTATAAAGTGGAAGGGTTTTAAGATCCTCTGTGACTTCGTTTTCAGATTCGGCTCTCATAAGAATCCAGCCCTTTGATCTGTCCAGGGCAATCCAGTCTTCCAGTATTTTGCCTTTGTCTTTAAGAGCTTGTGCTGCCTTTATTTCTTCAGGAATAAGAGAGATATATTTATCGTCAGGCTTTTGTTTCGGCTTCCAGAAAACCATATATTTCTTTGGCATATTAGATTCCCGTTATTCATAAATTTAAATTTTTTAGAAACTCTACAATCAATGAACCTGTCAGTACCGGGTCTTCAATGTGGGGCGTATGTTCAAGCCCAGGAATTAAAACTGCCTGGCAGTCGCAGTATTTTGCAGTCTCAGTGGCCTGGTTTCCTGCGCTGTACGGATCATTTTCACCTTCAATGGCAAGTACAGAGCATGTGATTCTTTTCAGGCAAGGCCTGATATCCCAGTTTTTTGCTTCATCAGACAGCCAGGTATGCGCCCATGAGTAAAAAACAGAGTCTGTCTTTTCACCGTGGAATTTTTCAAGAGAAGCCTTGAACCCGCCTTTCTCATATCCCTGAACTGCGTTACTGATTCCACTTCTGGTAACATCGTCATTGAATACATGGGAGCCGATAGTGACAACAGAGGTGACATTGTCAGGATTAGAGGCTGCATACAGAAGAGCAATCGTGCCTCCGTCGCTATGACCTATCAGAACTGGTTTTGTGATTTCAAGCTTTTCAAGCATGGGCGCAAGATAATCCAGGGCTTCTATTCTGTGATAATCGATTTTTCTTTCATATGGCAATTCATCGGAATGGCCGTATCCAGGACGGTCATAAACAAGATACGGCAGACCTGTTATATTGCCCACGTATTCCGGGAAATCCTTCCAGAATCCTATTGAGCCAAGGCCTTCATGCAGAAAAACCATGACTGTTGAATCCGGTTTTTTTGAAAAGCTTTTTTGAATGGCAAGCAAGCAGCCGTTTATTTCAATTTTTTCAATCATGATCAGAAAATTTTATATAGAAGTGACATTACAATTTCTACGGATATGAGGATGATTATCATCCACTCAAGCCTTGTTCCTCTTTTGGCATGGGCAAGACCTGAAAAAACCTCGGTCACATCCATGAGGATTTCAGCCTTGCTTTTTATTGTTTCATATCTGTCATAGAGTTCAAAAAGATCAGCCATCTGAATATAAAACTGCTCGGCCTGTTCGTCGTTCCAGGCAATATCCGGCTTATCCAGAAGCATAATGTGGGAAATTGTGTTGAATTTGAATCTCAGAACCTTGCTGGAGATCTTGGCGAGTTTTTCGTCACTGAGGTTCAGATGGCCCTTGTCAAGAAATTCTATGACTTTTTCAATTTCATCGAGGAGCAGATCCGTATCTGACTCTATTTTCTCAAGGGCCACTGATTTGGCCAATATTGTTGCAATAATCGGAGGATGATAATCCATTAATTCATCCGAGATTATGCGGTCATTTGACAGCTCTGTGCTCTCGCCTTTTTTTATTTCAAGCCTGAATTCATCATTATAACTGAATTCAAGTTTGCCATTCAGGTTTTTGTCGAATTTTTTAAGGTAATCAAGAATGTCCTTGATTTCGTGGAGAGTCAGATTAGTACCGACTATGCTGCCAAAATGAAAAATATGAAAAGTTTTACCTTCAGGATGGGCTATGATTCCCTTGAGAAGATTCTCATCAAGCACAAGATGATCTTCCCATCTGTATTTTTTTGTGATCCCGAAATGCTCGGCCATGATGTTGAGGTTTATCTCATTTGATATGGCAAAGGATTTGAACTCAAAAATCTGCATTCATTACCTCTCTTTTTCAGGAATTCTGCCTGGCATGCAACGCGATACACCTGTCTTTATTTAAGATAAAAACTTAAAAAATGTTAACACCTATTGTCCGGGAATGTCAAATTCAGGCTGGCTTATTGAAGTTATCCTATCAAAGCTATCTGGTTATTCTACGGTTTTTGGCTATACCATCAACTTTGACAAGGTCATAAAAAGTCCTATTACAGTCATTCCGGCGCAGGCCGAAATCCAGAAGAGGCTGAAATTAATTGATGCGGATCAACTCCGGCATGGCGACAAGGCCATTTTTAGACTTTTTGCGACTCAATCAATTTTATATTTGCAAACTAAAGAGCATTATATGTAATGATTATTTTGCAGAACACTATTACAGACCTGAAAATGGAGTAAAAGCATGAAATACGACTCTGCCGCATGGCACTATAATGGCCATTTCCCCAAGGAACTGCCTCCAGAAGCCGGAGCAACCCATATCGGTATGTTTCTGGCCTGGGCGATTTCTAACGAGTTACTATCTGATCTCCACACAGAAAAATTTAATGAAGATATCAATTCTGTCCTTCAGAGAAACATGACCGGGCGTGAGTATCTTCTGAAAAACTGCAATTCTCAACTTTCAGAGGAAGATCTTTCCGAAACAGGTCAAAGTTTTGCCTATGATTTTTATTGTGATGATGAAGGCTATAAAGAATACATAGCCATATACGACAAGACATTCTGTAAAAAACTGGCAAGTTTTTACGAGGTCAGGGATTCCTGGGAAAATTTTGATAAAATTAAAATTCTGATAGACAAAAGTTTCCAGAAATGGCTGTCATCTGTAGGAAGAAAATGACTTTCAGAGGATGCGCCTTGTATGGGTGACAAGGTCGCAAAAAGTCCGATTTCAGTCATTCCGGCGCAGGCCGGAATCCAGAAGTGACAGAAATTACAAAGATGCCGGATCAAGTCCGGCATGACGCCGACGGCTTTTTGCGAGTGCATCATGGTTAAATTGACGTAAAAAAGGCCGATTCGTAAGTCGGATTAGAGCGTCCTTTGCTCGTAATCCGACACTGATCTGAAATGATTCGAATAACTCCGGCGGGTCGCTTTTTGAAAAAAGCTCCGCAAAAATTTCTATGTGTAAAAAATAGAGATACGAAAAAGAATCAAATCCGTATTGTTATCAAAAACACATTAAGTTTTTTAGGGGACTTAATGGATTTTTTACAAAAAGTTCCCCAATATCAAGAAATATTGAAAAAATTATTATTTCGATTTGCGCGTCAAAAAGGAAACTATCTTTTTTACACCCTGAATTTTCCGACAATTTCCTCAAGTTTTTTTGCAAGGTCAGTGAGGGTCTCGGCGCTTGAACTTACCTCAGAGCTGCTTGAACTGAAATCACTCGCAACGTGGCTCACTTCTGAGATTTCCCTCGTTATTTCGTTTATTACAATGGAACCCTGATGAAGCCTTTCGTTTACTTCAGAAACTCCTGATGATAGTTGCGTAACGTTTTTGGCAATATCCTTTGTTGTGGCTGACTGTTCTTCCACTGCCGCAGCTATTGATGAGACTATGTCATTCACATCGCTTATTACTTCGGCAACCTTTATTATGCTTGTTACGGCTGTTTCTGTGGTTGATTGAATCCCATGGATTTTACTTCTTATTTCATTTGTGGCCTCTGCTGTTTGTTTAGCCAGTTCTTTTATCTCGTTTGCAACCACAGCAAAGCCTTTCCCTGCTTCTCCAGCCCTTGCAGCCTCTATTGTGGCATTGAGCGCAAGAAGATTTGTCTGATCTGAAATATCGTTTATAACATCTGTCACCTGACCAATATCCTGGGCTGCAAGACCTAGGTTTTTCATCTGTGAAGAGGCCTGCCTTGCTTCTGCTACGGCATTTCCTGTTATTGATCTTGCCCTTTCACTGTTTCTTGCAATTTCATTTATTGTTGCGGTCATTTCCTCGGCAGCGGCAGCGACCAGGCCGACATTATCCGAGGCTGTATTCATTGCGCTAACAATGGAATCGACATTTGTGTTCATTTCCTCAGCACCTGCTGCGACGGTAGAAGAGGTGCTGGACATGCTCTGTGCGCCCTTTGACATTCTGGCCGAGAGTCCGGTAAGCGAGTTTGAAGACATGTTTATGGAAGCCGCATTTTTTTTTGTGCTTGAGATAAGCACCTGAAGTTTTCCCATGAACTGGTTGAAAAAATCCGCAAGCGCACCAATCTCATCTTTTGTATTGATGCGGAGCCTTCTTGTTAGATCAGCATCTCCTTCAGCGATTTGTTTCAAACCTTCACTTACTTCCATCACAGGATTAATAATCACCTTTTTCGTAATGGCGAAAATCATGCCTCCAAGCATTGCCGTCATTGTGATTACAGTAATTATTATGTTTATGATTTTTCTATTCATTGCAGATTCCATGAATTTAGAAGTCATGAAAACCTGTACATAGCCCATTTTATTGTTTTCTTTTATTATTTCGGTTTTTGAATTGAATTTGTAGCCAGCAATTGGTTCATTGGCAGGTATTGGTTCCCATTTGTCATTACGCTTTTTCCCGAATGTGATTTTTTTATCTTCGGCGTTTGTAACAATAATTGCATACAGCCTTTTTTCAGCCATTTCTGACCGCATTGTGTTGTCTACCTGGTTTTCGTCCATGTCCCATAACGGAGATGCCAGATTCTGGGCGAGCCTTTTGGCTATGTATTCTGAATCTATTGTAAGTGCTGTCATCAGCTCTTTTTTTGAATCGATATAGTCAATTATGTTTGATCCCAAAAGTATCAATACAGCGCATATTATAGTGTAGAATATTATTTTTACTTGAATGCTGTTTTTCATGATTACTCCTTAAGGCAATTGCTGTTTCATATAAAAAAGATCCTGTTTATAAATATCTGGAAAATCGAGGCGTACATTTGTTTTGTGCATTGCGAAGTGGGGGCTGCTTAGCTATAAAAAAAACTGAAAAATGGACATGGTTTAGTTATAAATTATCTATTTTCAATGCTTAACGCAATATAAACTTTGTAGTATTTGACAAAGTGCTCCTTATGAAATATCAAAAAGCAATAAATGCGGGTTTTAAGTGTAAATGTTCGTGGGCATGAATTTACCCTGTTAACTTTTTTATCGGAGGTACTTTGAAATGAATTACGAGAACATTACTTTTGAAGTAGCAGGCGGCATAGCTACAATAACCTTTAACAGGCCAAAGGCTCTCAATGCCCTGAACGCGGCTCTTCTTAAGGAGTTTTCCCAGGCTCTTGATGTAATCGCAGCAGATGAAGACATCAGAGTACTTGTGCTGACCGGAAGCGGTTCGAAAGCATTCGTGGCAGGCGCTGATATTACAGAGCTCGCCACACTGAATTCTCTCCAGGCAAAGCTTTTCTGTAAAGTTGGCCATGATGCCATAGGCAAACTTCAGTCTCTTTCAATTCCAGTTGTTGCTGCAGTTAATGGATTTGCACTTGGCGGCGGCAGCGAAATAGCTCTCGCGAGTGATTTTATCTATGCTTCAGAAGCTGCCCAGTTTGGTCTTCCTGAAATTACTTTGGGTATAATTCCTGGTTTTGGCGGAACACAGCGTCTGCCAAGACTCATTGGCAAGAATATGGCCAAAGAAATGATTTTTACAGGAAAAATGATTTCTGCCCAGGAAGCCAAGGACCTCGGCATGGTAAATAAGGTTGTTCCTGCAGAATCTCTCATGGAAGAAGTCATGAAGACTGCAAAGTCCATGGCAGCTAAGGGCAAAGTGTCTTTAAGAGCGGCCAAGGAAGCTGTTAACCGTGGTATGGACGTTGACCTCGCAAATGGCTGTGCTATTGAGATAGATGCTTTTGGGCTTTGTATGGCAAGTTCGGATGCCCGTGAAGGAACAAGCGCTTTTGTTGAAAAACGCAAAGCCGCTTTCACAGGAAAACTCGTAGGATAATACTTGGTCTGACAAAAAGCTTGTATGGGGCGGGATAAAAAACTTGACACCTGCTTTGGGCGCTCATACATAGATTGTAATTCCAGATTGTATTTTGGTATTTTAAATAGCCCAAAAGCCTGTTGGAAAAGATGCCCTCATGGAAAGCAGATTTAGGCGTTTTTTTGATTACAGTGCGGTGATTATGTTACATAAATAAACCGTGGGCTTTAGCCCGCGGTTTTTTTTTGTCATGAGGAGAACCTGATGATTTTTGATATCGAGTTTGAAACTTTGCCAAGAGAAGCGCTTGAAGCTATCCAGCTAAGACGCCTGAAAGATACCATTGAAAGGGTGTATGCCACAGTTCCTTTTTATAAAAAACGTTTTGAAGAAGCGGGTATCACTCCTGCTGATATCAAAACCATTAAGGATATGGCAAAAATACCTTTTCTCACTAAACATGATTTACGGGATAATTATCCTTTCGGGCTTTTTGCCGTGCCAATGGATAATGTTGTCAGAATTCATGCTTCATCAGGTACCACAGGTCAGCCAACTGTCGTAGGATACACAAAAAGAGATATCGACACATGGGCTAATCTTATGGCCAGAGCTTTGGCAGCTGGTGGCGGAACACGGGGTGACATCATCCATAATGCATATGGATACGGTCTTTTTACTGGCGGTCTCGGTGTTCATTACGGCGCTGAGAAGTTAGGAGCTTCAGTAATCCCGGTTTCCGGCGGAAACACAAAACGCCAGATAACCATAATGAAGGATTTTAAGCCCACAATCATTACAGCCACACCCTCATATCTTCTTCATCTTGCTGAAGTTGCTGAGGAGATGGGCGTTTCTTTCAAGGATTTAAGCTTTAAATGCGGCATACTCGGTGCAGAACCGTGGTCTGAAAGCATGCGTTCTGAAATTGAATCCAAGCTTGGCCTTAAAGCCCTGGATATATACGGACTTAGCGAAGTAATGGGGCCTGGCGTAGCAATCGAGTGCCGTGAGGCCCAGAAAGGTCTTCATATATTTGAAGATCATTTCATTCCTGAGATAATAAATCCTGAAACAGGCGAGGTTCTTCCCTATGGTGAGGTGGGGGAACTTGTTTTTACGTCAATTACAAAAGAAGCTTTCCCTGTGATAAGATACAGAACAAGAGACATTACCTCCCTCAATCTTGAGCCCTGCATATGCGGAAGGACACATATCCGCATGAACAGAGTATCAGGAAGAACAGACGATATGCTTATTATAAGAGGCGTTAACGTATTCCCTTCCCAGATTGAGAGTGTGCTTGTAAAAATTGATGAAGTTGAGCCTCATTATCAGCTTCTTGTGGACAGAGTGGGTACCCTTGATAATCTGACTGTCAGGGTTGAAATAAGTGAAAGACTTTTTTCTGACGAAGTTAAGTCTCTGCAGGGCCTTGAGAAGAAAATCGCCCATGATATCAAGGAAACTCTTGGTGTTTCGGCCACAATAAAACTTGTTGAGCCAAAAACCATCCAGAGAAGCGAAGGTAAGGCTGTAAGGGTCATCGACAACAGAACGATCTGATGATCAAAGCAGTCAGTATTGACAAAGTCGCAAAAAGTCCGATTCTCGTCATTCCGGCGCAGGTCGGAATCCAGAAGTACCTGAAAATACAAAGATGCCGGATCAAGTCCGGCATGACGCTAAAGCCATTTTTTTGACTTTTTGTTAGTCCATTTAGTATTGATATTTTTTTCTTGGATAATGCTTTTGTAAAAACAGAAATAATGATGGCGAAGCAGTCGCTAAGTCCTCATATAATCCAATGATACGACTGTATCCGTGGAAACTCTAAACAGGAGAAAAAGCATATGATGCGAGTTGAGCAGATTTCCGTGTTTCTTGAAAATAAGGAAGGCAGGGTTGCGCAGGTTACATCCATATTAAGCGGCTCTGAAGTAAATATACGCGCTCTTTCACTTGCAGACACAGCCGATTTTGGAGTACTTCGCCTGATAGTTGATAATACTGAGAAGGCCGAAGAAGTGCTCAAGGAAAAAGGTTTTACAGTGGGGAAAACCCATGTTGTGGCTGTCGAGGTCGAAGATAAGCCAGGAGGCCTCAATGATATTCTTCAGATACTCCATGATGCAAAAATAAACGTGGAATACATGTACGCATTTGTGAGACAGAGCGGCAACAAGGCCGTCATGATTTTCCGTTTTGACGACATTGAGTCAGCAGTATCTGTTCTTGAAGGAAAGGGCATAGGGATAATTCCTGGCAAGGATCTTTATTCAATGTGATTTGCAGCTGTTCATAATAATGGATGGTTTTTGTTAAAACACTGGTAGAGTTAAAAAGGGAAATTTCTGAAAAAATTCCCCGCCTCCGTTGGTGTTGTTCGTCGAATTTTAGAATAGTCTGGAAACAATACCAAGAATTAAAGATTGTGAATAGACGGGCAATAACCCAATAGTTTTTTGCGGAGCTTTTTTCAAAAAAGCTACTCGCCGGAGGCAAAAACATTTGCAGGCTTTAGTTGATAGTTAAAGTTTTCCTTTATTGGGAAATTCATTCGTGGAGGCGCAATTATGCGTCATGGCTTTTAGCCATAGGGTTTTTATCATTGATTAGAATAGAATTACTAAGGGAGAGATTGATACATGAAGAAATCGGGATTGTTGAAGTTTATTCTTGCGGTCGCAATGCTTTCGGGTATTCCGGGTATTGCCTTTTCCGAGGAAACCGTCAAGATCGGAGCCATTTTTGCGGTAACAGGCCCCGCGTCTTTTCTGGGAGATCCGCAGAAAAAGACCATTGAAATGCTTGTTGAAGAAGTAAACGCAGCAGGTGGCATTGACGGCAAAAAGCTTGAAGCCGTTATCTATGATTCTGAAGGCGATCCGACCAAGGCTGTCCAGGCCATGGGCAAACTCGTAAGCAAGGATAAGGCCGTTGCTGTTATCGGGCCTTCAATCACACAAGATACCCTCGCCATTGTTCCTGCAGCTGAAAAAGCAGGGATTCCTCTTGTCAGCTGTGCAGCAGGCGTAGCCATAACAGATCCGATTAAAAAATGGGTTTTCAAGACAGCCCAGACCGACGCTCTCGCGGCTACGACAATTTTCGACTATATGAAAAAAAATGGCATAAACTCCATTGGCGTGCTGTCAGTTGCCGACGCGTTTGGTGAAAGCGGAAAGAAGCAGATTGAAGTTCTTGCGCCTAAGGCTGGAATCAAGATAGTTGCAGCAGAGAGTTTTGGTGCAAAAGACACTGATATGACTGCCCAGCTGACAAGAATAAAATCAGCAAATCCCCAGGCGATCGTTTGTTGGGGTACTAACCCTGGGCCTGCTATTGTTGCAAAGAATGTCAAGGATCTTGGAATTACGATCCCTTTATTCCAGAGTCACGGCGTAGCCTCTCCAAAATTTCTGGAACTTGCAGGAGCAAATGCTGATGGCATTATTCTTCCTGCAGGGAAAATTCTTGTTGCGGATTCACTCGCAGATAGTGATGCCCATAAAAAAGTTGTTCAGTCATATCTCAAGGCTTTTGCTGCAAAATATCAGTCACCTACTTCAAGCTTTGGCGGATATGCATATGACGCTTTCAAAATGATTACCCTGGCTATGAAGGGCACAGGTTTTGATCAGGCTAAAATAAGGGATAATCTTGAAAAGATACAGGGATACACCGGCGTCAGCGGAACCTTTAATCTTTCTCCGGCAGACCATAACGGACTCGGCTCAGATGCATTTGTGATGGTTAAAATAGTCAATGGGAAGTGGGAACTTATTTCCAAATAATTGTTAAATTTTGTTCGGGTTTTTGACAGGCCGTGGAAAATTCATTTAAATTTTCCACGGTCGGTTTTTCTATTGATTCAAGAAATGACAAGGTCGCAAAAAGTCCGCTTTCGGTCATTCCGGAGAAGGCCGGAATCCAGAAATATCTGAAATAACTGGATGCCGATCAAGTCCGGCATTACGCCGTCGCCTTTTTTGACTTTTTGCGAGACCATCAAGAAATATATTAATGGACTTAAAGCTGGCTGAAAATATAAGCTTTACCCAAATCAGCAGAATTGATTTTCGGATATTATGATGCAGGAATTACTTCAATATCTATTCACAGGAATAACCAGCGGGGCTATCTATGCAATAATCGCTGTTGGATATTCAATGCTTTACAATTCCACGGAGTTGATCAATTTTGCCCAGGGTGAGTTTGTCATGATAGGCGGGATGAGCCTCATGACTTTCTGGGGAGTATTGAAAATTCCGCTTCCTTTTTCCATTCTGCTTGCTGTCGCGGTAACTGCTCTATGCGGTTTGATTTTTGAGCGCCTGGCCATCAGAACCGCAAAAAAGGACAATCATGTTGTTCTTATAATTATTACAGTCGGGGCCTCAATTTTTCTGAGGGGAGCCGCAATGATTCTTTGGGGCAAAGAGCCGCATTCCGTCGCCCAGTTTACATCTTTTCCTCCTATAAACATCGGAGGAGCTGTTATTGTTTTTCAAAGTTTATGGATTATAATCGGAGCTTTGATTATTGCTGTTGCGCTTGATTTCTTTTACAGAAGAAGTCTCACAGGAAAAGCAATGACAGCTTGTGCCATAAACATGCGGGCAGCCAGGCTGACAGGGATTCCGGCAGGGTTCATGGTGCTTCTTGCATTCGTCATAAGCTCTTCAACCGGTGCCGTAGCAGGCTCCATGATCGGGCCCATTACAATGTGCAGTTATGATATGGGAACTGTGCTTGGATTAAAGGGGTTTTGTGCGGCAATGCTCGGCGGACTCGGAAGCCTCTGGGGAAGTTTAGCGGGCGGTATTATTCTTGGAATCCTTGAATCCCTTGGCGCAGGATATATCTCTTCGGGCGTTAAGGATGCAACCGCGTTTCTTGCTCTTTTAATGATTCTTTATTTCAGGCCAGGCGGTCTTTTCGGGAAAAAAGATATCAAAAGGTTCTGATTTTTAAACTTTAAGGCATTTATTATTAATTCTGATCATATGAAAAATGAAATTGTATTTAACAGAGCCTGTTTTGCCGTGCTTATAACGCTTGTTGCAGCAGCAGGATTCTTTATTGATAATTCATATTATATTCAAACACTGACTCTGATAGGCATAAATACTCTGCTTGCTTTGGGGCTCAATCTTTTGATGGGTTATGCTGGTCAGATTTCTTTGGGGCACGCCGCATTTTTTGCAATCGGTTCCTATACCACGGCTATTTTAACCACCAAATTCATGATGTCACCCTGGTTGGCCCTGCCAGCAGCCCTCGTTCTTGCGGCGGCGGTTGCATATGTGGTTGGAATACCAACTCTGAGGCTTTCCGGTTATTATCTTGGAATGGGGACACTCGGGTTCGGGATGATAGTAAATATATGCATAAGAGAATGGGATTCGTATACCGGCGGAGCTTCAGGTCTTGTGGGCATCCCAGGACTTTCCTCACCATTTGTTTCATTTGAGAATCCAAGAAATTTCTTTTTTCTTGTCTGGGCAGTACTCATTTTATTTTTTATTGCAAGCCAGAGAATTATGGATTCAAGGGTTGGAAGGGCATTAAGGGCAATTCATGACAATGAGGCCGCCTCTCTAATTCTTGGAGTTGATACAAAGGATCTGAAGCTCAAGATATTTGTCTTGAGTGCTGTCATGGCCGCTGTTTCAGGTTTTTTATATGCCCACATGATTACTTTTATAAGTCCTGGAACCTTTGATTTTTTAGCATCCATAAGAATAGTCACCATGGTTGTCATCGGTGGAATGGCAAGCATATGGGGGGCACTTTTCGGAGCGTCTCTGCTGACGCTTTTACCAGAATGGCTTCATTCATTTGCTGATTTTGAAATGATGATATACGGTCTGATTCTCATGGTCGTAATGATTTTTATGCCCCAGGGGCTCACACGCGGTTTGATAGATATTTATGAACAAGCTAAATCAAAAAAATAATACACAGACTAAAATCCTCGAGGTTAGATCTGTATCCAAATCTTTTGGAGGCATAAAGGCCCAGAAGGATATATCGTTTGATATTGACAAGGGGACAGTTGCTGGCTTGATAGGTCCAAATGGTGCAGGTAAAACCACACTTTTCAATCTTGTCACCGGAGTCTATACGCCTGATACAGGTTCTATTTTCTTTGAAGGCAATGAAATAACAGGCGAGTCTCCTGCCAATCTTGTTAAAATGGGTATTTCCCGTACTTTTCAGAACGTCGCTCTATTTGAGAGTATGACTGCGCTCGAAAATGTAATGGTTGGAGCACATATAAGGACTTCAAGCGGTTTTCTTTCATCTGTGATTCGAGCATCGGGTTTCAGAAAAGAAGAAGAAAGAACCAGGGCTCTTGCATATGACATGCTCGATTTTGTTGGTTTGAAGGATAAAGCCATGGACAGGGCAGGGGATTTTCCCCTCGGCTGGCAGCGTCTTCTGGAGATAGCTAGATCCCTTGCGTCATCACCATCGCTCATACTTCTCGATGAACCTGCTGCGGGCCTCAATGCAGTTGAAACGTCAAAGCTCGGCGAGATTATTCTTAGGATCAAGGATCAAGGTATTACTGTTCTTCTTGTTGAGCATGATATGAGCCTTACTATGAACATTTCTGATAAAATTGTTGTTCTTGAACAGGGAAGAAAGCTGGCCGAAGACACTCCCCGTGAGATTCAGAGGAACCCTGAGGTTATGGCGGCTTATCTTGGAACAGGCGATTAGCCTGAATAGCGCTGGTATGAATAAAAATTTATTACACCTTAAATCCAGAAGTTTTTGCGGAGCTTTTTTCAAAAAACGACTCGCCGAAGGCGAAAAACATTGCTCATTCTTCTTTACAATTATTTTGGCTTATAAATGCTGACCATAAGAAACTTAAAATGCTATTACGGAAAAATAATGGCTGTGAAGGGCGTCAGTCTTTCAGTTGCCGAGGGTGAGTTTGTCACCCTGATTGGCGCCAATGGTGCTGGTAAGAGTACGCTTCTTGAGGCCGTGTGCGGTCTTCTTGAATCCTGGGAAGGAGATATTGTTTTTGATGGCAATCCAATCAAACGCCTCGACCCTCCTGAGATTGTAAAGCTTGGTATCAGTATGGTGCCGGAAGGCCGTCTGATATTTCCTCCTCTCAGTGTTATGGATAATTTGAGGCTTGGCGCATATATACGGTATAAAAAGAATGAAGGCGATTCAATAAGAGAAGACATTGAAAGAATGTTCACCCTTTTTCCAGTGCTTAAGGAAAGGTCAAAAAAGCCTGCCGGAGGTCTTTCCGGCGGAGAACAGCAAATGCTTGCGATCGCAAGGGCGCTCATGGCAAAACCCCGTCTTCTTGTACTTGATGAGCCTTCAATGGGACTTGCCCCTATTATTGTTGAAAAAATATTTGATATTCTTCGTTCTTTGCATTCCCAGGGTCTTACAATACTTCTTGTTGAGCAGAACGCCAGGGCTGCCTTAAAACTTGCAGACAGAGGGTATGTTATGGAAACAGGTAAAATAGTTCTTGATGGAGACGCCGAAGATCTCCTTTCAGACGAGGACGTTAAAAGAGCATATCTTGGACAGGATTATTCGGATTTCTGCGACGGGAGGGAATAAAAAATGACAGAGACTTCTATAAATGAAAGAAAACAGCTTCAGCTTGAAAGGCTCCAGAGTTCCCTCAACAGGGCATACAGAAATGTTCCCTATCATCAGTCGAAATTCAGGGAAATTGACCTTGATCCTTCATCTGTTGAATCTCTCAATGATATGCCAAAAATTCCGTTCATGACCCGTGAAGACATGGGCAGGAATTATCCTTATGGACTTTTTGCAGTTCCGTTAAGGGATATTGTAAGAATACACACGGCTCCGGGTACTACAAAAAATCCTTCGATAAGCGGCTATACACGTCATGATGTGGATATCTGGAGGAGTATTGTGGCAGGCGCCCTTGCTGTTTCAGGCATAAAGGATTCGGATATTTTACAGATACATCTGAATTCAGGTCTGTCAAACTGGGGCCGGGATTATCAGGCCGGAGCAGAAGCTCTTGGCGTCGGCGTAATACCGCATGATGTTCTTTCCCTGGCAAAAAATATGATGGTCTTGCGGGATTATAGGACAACCGTACTTGTCACTACTCCGGCATATGCAAAAGTGCTTACAGAATATATGTATTCGTCAGGATTTAACCCAACAGGGCTTTCCCTCAAAACATTAATTCTCGCAGGTGAAGCCGCATCAATCGATGAAAGATCATTTCTTGAGAAACATCTGCATGTCAAAACATGGCAGCATTATGGCCTTTCAGAAATGCCTGGAGCCTGTATAGCTTGCGAGTGCGCTGAAAAAAATGGCTTACATATTCAGGATGAGCATTTTATTGCCGAGATTATTGATCCTAAAACCATGACCGAATCTCCCCATGGGGAGTGGGGTGAACTTGTCCTGACAACTCTTACTGCAAGGGCATTTCCTCTGATACGCTTCAGAACCGGAGATTTGGCCCGTCTTATTACAGAGCCGTGCGATTGTGGATCTGTTGATACAAAAATAGAGTGGAAGGGCGATAGAACTGATGACCTTCTCAATATTGACGGAGTAAAGGTCAGCACTTCCCTTGTTCGTACATATCTTGAGGAGATGCTTGGATTTGAGCCCGAGTTTTGCGAGATAAGCAGATCCGAGACAGATGAGTCACTGCTGTCCGTATCCATGACTGTTTCAGAGAGGATGTTCTCGGATGAAATAAAGCTTCTTGAAAAAACAGTTCTTCAGCTTGAAACAAAGATCCAGGAATCTGTTGGTGTGAGAACGTCTTTTTCTTTAAGGGAGAAAGTTTTTTACATTTGAATTAATCAGCCTGACCATGTTTTTTGATTTCTGAAAAACATTCATTCCGGTCTGCGTGAGGTCTGATCAAAGCCATTCCTGTGAAGCCCGTCATGAGGAGCAACGTGCTGAACAGGCCAGGCAACGGGGCAGTAAGCCCAGGTCGTTTGACTATTAATCCAAAGATCCAAATTTAATCCGATCATGTCTTTCTTTGGCTTGGTAATGTTGCATAGCAAAAAACAATGTTTGCCTGATTGGATGGGCTTTTTGATGTTAATACATTGTAATAGTATTGTTTTTTAATTTGAACTTTTCAGATATTCTGTTATCCTTAAAAAAATATTGCTGAGCAGAAAAGTGGTCAATCCTCAAAAACCTACCCGAATATTCCGATCACTTTAACAAGTCATCCTTAAGTGGGACAATTAATTACTTCATAAAATCTATTAGGATCTCATAAAAAAGCTGCTGGTTCCAATTAAATCCTTAGCCAACTATCCTGACGGCTACTTTGAATTGTTATTATGAAATAGTAAGTTCGCCAGAGTTTTTAGACCGTCTTAATAGAAAACCTAAACCCATTTTTTAAAAGCTTAAAGGTATTTTCCACTTGTTTATTCTAAGGATAAACTGTGATTTGAAAATGTTTGCAGGTACAAAATGAAAAGTATCAAAATGTCATCTTTTTCAATGGGCTTCAGACTTTTTTTGAATTTATGCGGCTTTGTTTCTGCCGGTCTGATCTGTTTTCTTGCCGGAGCTTTTTTATGCAGAAATGATTATATATTGCCCATTATATCATTGGAGAGGCAGGAGATAATAGTTATAATTGCCGGACTTTTTATCGTCCTTGTACTGGTTTCCCTGCTTTTTTTATTTTTGAGGTTCAGTACTTCAGCAGCTTTTAAAGGGGGAAGGCTACCCTTTATATTTGATGCATCAGGATCAAATTATTTTATCACAGAAATGATGGGAAATATAAATATCGGAATATTTGTTTCAGATTTAAAAACTGGTAAACCGTTATTTATCAACAGAAAAATGAAAGATCTGTTTGATCTTTGCCCTGATGCCGAAAAAATTGGATGGAACGGTGACATTAAAAAGCCTCCCCAGTTTTTGAATTTAGCATCGCCTGAAAAAAAAGGTGAATTATTGCCGGAAGGAACTTGCGCGTGGGATGGCATAAGTGCCTTGAATAAAAGATGGTATTCGGTGCGAGTATCAAAAATGCAGTGGTTTGATGGCCGGATAGCAGCCTTTCAAACTGTCTACGATATAAATTCCCTGAAAAAACGAGAATCAGAACTACGGGATTTCACTCGCGGAATCCTTAGAGACCGTGAAACTGAGCTTAAGATTATATCGACAAATTTACATGATCATGTGGCCCAAGATCTTGCCAGTTTAAGGATCGCGCTTGATACAGTATATTATGGAATTGATGATATACCTGAAAAACTGACCGAAAGAACCAGGAATATGTCCATAGTTCTTCAGGATGCAATATCTCATTTAAGGGAGATTGCATATGGATTGACACCGTCATCCTTAGACGATTTTGGTATAGAAAAGGCCCTGCATCAGTATTGTAGTGAATTCTCTGAAAAGAGTGGTGTCAGAATAAGCTGCATTTGTTCAGGAATACACAACATCAGCTCTGGCTGCGAACTATCCATCAATATATATAGAATTATCCAGAATACTGTGGCAAATTTAGCGTCAAAAACCAGCCCTGCCCATATCAGGGTAAGTGTTGTTTTTTCGGCTACAAGGATAATTGTTAAATTTGAATCTGATGGAAAAGGATACGAGGTGAATACGTCTTCAGGATACAAGCTCGCAGAAGAAGAGCTAGAACTTCATAATGTCAGGGAGAGGATAAGGCTTCTCCGTGGCGAAGGGTTAAGAATAAATTCAGGAAACAATATGGGGATACTTATTTCCTTTGAAATTCATGGAGATTTTTCTATGGCCTGTAATACAGAATCACAAGCTCTGAATTCCGGAAGTTTAAAGGATGATGCTCTTAATAGTGTAACGGAAGCCAGGCCATATAAAACCTGTGCCGCTAAGAAATTTCTGCTTTTCTGTAAAGATGAAAAAAATGATTCGGAGTTGCGGCACCCCGACCAGTATCAAGCCCATGTTCAATGGCGGAGGTGATATAGCTTTTGGCGCTTTTACACGCTGTTTTAAAATCTTCGCCTGATGCCATATAAGCGGCTATTGCCGAAGAAAAAGCGCAACCAGTCCCGTGCGGGCTTTTTGTGCCTATTTTTTCTGCCTCAAGGACACTGAACCCCATTCCGTCATAAACAAGATCATATGCGAACTCGGAATTAAGATGCCCACCTTTCACAATCACCTTTGCGCCAGTTAGCTCAGAGATGGTATATGCCGCAGATTTCATATCTTCAATCGTGGTTATTGGTATGCCTGTAAGGGCCTCAGCCTCAAAAATATTAGGTGTTATTATGTCGGCAAGAGGCATGAGGATAGTTATAAGAGCTTCTTTTGCATCATCTGCAAGAAGGGAATAACCGCTTTTTGAAATCATAACCGGATCAAGTATGACAGGCGGTTTTCTGGTCAGTCTGTTTAAGGCGCTCGAGATAGATTTTACTATTTCAGCACTGTGAACCATTCCAATTTTTATAGCATCAATATCAGCATCTTCGAAAAGGCAAAGTATCTGATCAAAAACTATTTCAGGGAGAATGCCTTGAACAGCAAATACTTTCTGGGTATTTTGTACAGTTACAGCAGTTGTTACTCCCATTCCAAAGACTCCTATGGAATGGAATGTTTTGATATCTGCCTGTATGCCTGCTCCGCCCGAAGGATCTGAGCCGGCAATGCTGAGCGCAATTTTCATATTTTTGTATTTCCCCCTGTATTGTGAAGTCCTGACAGGTGTAACCGAGTTACAGAACTTGTATTTTAAAGAAAAAGCCTGGCAATCATGACGAATTTAGTTATCAATTTTTCAGAAAAATTCAAGATTATCTGTATTCAATTCTAAAAAATGAATTAAATTCATTGTAAGATAAAATAAAAAAGGATGCCATCGTTATTAGTGATGGCATCCTTATAACTGTAACAATCTAATATATTATTCCGATTTTAAATCAAGAGAACATTGATTTTTATGTCCGGCATGACGCAGAAGTCATTTTTCTGGCTTTTTGTGAGTCCATCAAATCTGAAATATAAATAATGATCCTTTGAAATAGAACTGTAATTGTCTGTATTATTTTCACTAAGGCCATGGGGTCTGAAAAACGAATAAATGTATTATCCAGATAGTCCCTGGATAATTGCCGTTGCCGACTCAATTGTTCTTTCTTCAAGCTCCGCAATATCATCCTGGGTAAGATCAAGCACTTCAAGGGTTTCTTTTTCTATTGGATAAGTCTCTCTATCTGTTGCCGTCGTGGCGAAACCGATTTTTTTAGCTATATAATCAGATAGATGAAGAATGTAAGCCAGTTCATTCTGGCCTGAAAGAGAAGGGTAATGATGAAATTTTATTGCATGGGCCTGGATTTCAGGGATATTCCATATTTTACAGAAGTCATATGCAATTCCGCTGTGATCAAAACCAAGAATTGACTGCTCTGCCATTAGAAAAGTCATATTCTCTGAATTCATTTTTGAATGAAATTCTTCCTTTATACTTTTTAAATACTCATCAAGAATGATTTTTCCTGAATCGTGGAGAAGTCCGGCAGTAAAGGCATCGTTTTCAAGATCAGGAGCTTTTCTTTTGGCAATTATCTGTGAACATGTAGCAACAGCTAAAGAATGTTTAAGAAGAGCCCCTGAATTTATTCCATAGCCATCAAGGTTTTTTCCCAGCATTTTTGATGTGCTGATAACAGTAATAAGGCTTAGAAGATTTCCCTGACCAAGTATCATACAGGCATGTCTTATTGATGAGACTGGTCTTATCAGGTTGTAATATGCAGAGTTTGAAAGTTTTAAAACCCTTGTTGCCATTGCAGGATCTGTCTCTATAACATTTGCGATGTCATCCGCTGATGAATCCGGATCTTTTATTACCTTCTGGGCCTTGGCAAGTATTTCAGGAACCGGTGGCAGAGACTTTACTGTTTCAAGAATGTGCTTTTTTAGCTCATTGCCTCTTGATGCAATGTTTCCTTCTTCTCCAGCAATCTGTTTTTTATTTTCAGGGGTTGTAGGATCCACAATAAAACTGTGTTTGCATCCAGGGCAGGTTATTGAAAACTTTCTGTTTTCTGGCGCTGCGCCTGCAGGTAGCTGATATTTTTTTTGACATGCAGGACACTGTATGATCATTTTTTCACCTTTATGCAATCATTGCGTTTCACTATTCCAGGGCAGCCTTGTGGTAATAATGATTCCTCATCGCCCATAAATTCTTCCCAGAAAGGAAATGTTCTGCACTGGGAAGGTCTTACCGGGTATATTAGGCATCTTTTGGAACTCATGTCAAAAAATATGCACGGATATTCATCGCCTTGTTTGGTTTCTTTAAGGCTGAAACGTCTTCCAATTTTAATCATATAATCTTTTACAATAATGTCCGCATCAATCCCCGAATAATTGGCTATACGCGATATGTCCGCTTTTTTCACCCAAACATACCCGCTTTCCATTCTGCAGCAATTGCCATCACATGCGTGACAAGCGCAATTGTCGAACATGTAGGCAAATCCTTCTTTAAAAACATGTTCATTGATGCGAGTTTCTTTATCTGAGAACATTATTTTTTGGCAAATCCGCTTATTATAAGCAGGATTACACCAATAACAAAAAGGGGCATATAAAGCGAGTCTTTGAAAATCAGGTTTAAAACTTTCTGGGCAAGGGCAAAATCTACATTTGCTATCCAGTCGCCTTTGTCCTGACCTATAAGACTGAGAAGAGAAATGTCCTGCCATGAATCATTATCCATCACATTGCCAATAAGCTCAAAGGCAAATAGAACCATACTGGCAAATAATGATAATATTCCGAAAAGAGATACTTTCCCCATTGTTTATCTCCTGATTGAATTATTGGGATTGATTAAAGATTTGATGCTTCTTAAGGACTTAGTCAAACATTAATATTTATATACTTTCAGCTTCATTAAATAAAGTATTATTACAATTTAAAATCAAAGCTATTTGGCTTTTTATTGATATGCCATGTTTATTTTCAAAGCCAATTTCCTTATAGGTTATTATCATGGGTACTTAAGGATTTGATGGTTTGGGTTATTGACTGTAAAAAAATATCAATACGGGACAAGCATTTGTATGTCATCGGAATTAAAGCCTTTTATGAGTTTGTACAGGCCATGGATGTCAAGTTTTCCAGCCATTTCCCTTATTGAATGCATTCCAAGGGTTGGAACCCCAATATCAACTGTTTTTATTCCAAGCAAGGAGGCTGTGATAGGCCCTATTGTGCTTCCGCAGGCCATATCGCTTCGCATTGTGAAAGTCTGAAGCTGTATGCTGTTTCTTTTTGCGACCATTTTGATTATGGCTGAAGTTTCACTGTTTGTGGCGTATCTCTGGTTAGCATTTATTTTTATGGCTGGCCCGTTGTTCATGATTGGTCTATGGTTGGTATCATGTTTTTCAGAATAATTTGGATGAACGCCATGGGCATTATCTGTTGATATCATGACTGATTTTGCCATGGCCCTTGAAAAGGACTCTGCACTTCCGCAGATTCTTTCGAGAATGCTCTTGAGGAATTGGCCATCAGCGCCGGAAATGCTGCTGCTTCCAACTTCTTCATTATCATTAAGCACAAGCACAGAGCAAAAATCAGTTGCCGTGTCAGCAATTGCCCTTGCTCCGGCGTAGCAGCTAAGAAGATTGTCTATCCTTGCGCCTGTCATAAATTCTTTTTTTAAACCCACAAAAGAAGGCCTTTGAGCGTCATAAAGAAAAAGTTCGTGCTCCAGAATCTCAGACGCTTCAGGAATTGCACCACGAACTTGATCAAGAAGCATATCCATAAAATCGTTTGTTCTGGAGTTTGCATTATGATGCATAACAATCGGCAGCATCTCTTTTTGGGGATTAACGCTTTTGGAGCTGTTTACGTCTCTGTTCAAATGTATGGCAAGGCTTGGAATAAAAGCTACCGTATCTATAAAATCAACAAGACAGGACATGATTATCCCATCTGATGTCAGGCATGTTGTTCTGCCTGCTATGGATAAATCCCTGTCAAACCAGGTGTTTAGTAAAACGCCTCCGTATATTTCCACATCAAGCTCAATATAGCCCGAGGATTTCAGCTCAGGAACGGGCTTCACTTTCAGGCACGGGCTGTCTGTGTGGGCGCCTGTGAGTCTTATCCCATTTATTGCCGGGCTTTCTTTTCCTGTTATAAAAGCAATTAAGGCCGAGCCATTACGAGTAACAATGTATTTACCTTTGGGTTTCAGATTCCATGCTTCTGACTCATCAAGCTTAACAAAGCCTGATTTTTCCAGAATAGAGCAGATGTTTTTTACAGCATGGAAAGGAGTTGGTGATTTTTCAAGAAAAGCCATAAAATCTAATGCAAAATCATCCATGTTCATATTTATCCTTGCGTGGAATTGATAATTTCAGGTGCTGAAGCAGGACATATAATTTCCATCATTTCAGCTTTCTCATAGCCGAATGGGAGATGTTTGCCCCTTCTTCCCCTTGTTCCAAAATAAGGTTCAAGATTTGCTTCCTTTAGTATAACAGGAGGTTTTTTGCTTGAGTGAAGCATCATATGGCAGCCTTGCGGCAGAATCAGTATTGATGTTAATCGTTCACCTGCAAGGAATCGGTCATTGGGTATATGTATTATTTTATTGCCCTTGCCTTTTTGAAGAACAGGAAGATCGCTGGCGCTGAAAATGAGCATTCTTCCTTCGGATGTGACCGCAGCTATCCTGTCTTTTTCAGGGTTTTCAATGAAAACAGGCGGAACAGGCAAAGAGTTTTCATCAAGTGTTAAAACCGCCTTTCCTGCCTTGTTTCTTGTTTCAAGCTCTTCAAGGGTTGTTACAAAACCGTAGCCTTCGTCACTGGCAAGAATGATAGATTTTGAAGGCTCTCCCATTATCAGGTGCTTGATTTCAGCTCCTTCGGGAATGCTTATTTTGACGCTGAGGGGTTCGCCCTGTCCCCTGGCTGATGGAAGCGTGTTTGGAGAAATAGCGTAAAATCTGCCCATGGTATCCATAAAAAGAGCTGGCTGGGAAAGCTTTCCAAGGGCGGCCTCCCTGAAACTGTCACCTGTTTTATAGCTCAGATTTTTAGGATCAATATCATGGCCCTTTGCCATTCTTACCCATCCTTTTTCGCTGAGTACAACAGTGACGGGATCAGATGACTGGCTAGCGTCCTGGGCAGTGATTGCCTGGGCCTGTCTGCGTTCTATTATTGGGGATTTCCTTGCGTCGCCGTATTTATTCTCATCTGTCCTTATTTCTTTTTTGATGAGATTTTTGAGCTTTCTGGGAGATTCCAGGGTTTTTTCAAGATAATCCCTTTCTTTTTCCAGCTCGTTTTTTTCTGACCTGATCTTGAATTCCTCAAGCTTTGCAAGATGCCTGAGTTTAAGTTCAAGAATCGATTCAGCCTGTCTGTCTGAAAGCCCGAACCTTTCCATGAGAATCGGCTTGGGTTCGTCATTTTTTCTTATAATACTGATTACTTCGTCAATATTTAGAAAAGCTATCAGAAGACCATCTAAAACATGCAGTCTGTCCTTGACCTTTTCAAGTCTTGTAAGGAGCCGGCGTCTTACAGTTTCTGTCCTGAAACTGAGCCATTCATTGAGAAGTGCAGGCATTCCTGACACTCCGGGGCTGCCGTTTGTTCCTATTATATTGATATTTACCCTGTATGATCTCTCAAGATCTGTGGTTGCAAAAAGATGATCCATGAGTCTTTCCGAATCCTGTTTCCCTGATTTTACAGAAATAAGGATGCGGGTAGGATCTTCATGATTTGATTCATCTCTCAGGTCGGTAATCATGGGCAGTTTTTTAGCCTGCATCTGGGCTGCTATCTGTTCTATGACCCTGGCACCTGAAACCTGATAGGGCAGGGAGTTAATTATTATGTCTCCGTTTTCCTTCTGAAAAGTTGCCCTCATCCTCACCATGCCCTGTCCTGTTTCATATATCTTCAGAATTTCAGACGAAGGCGTTATTATTTCTGCTTCGGTTGGAAAATCCGGGCCTTTAATGAATTCCATGAGATCTGATGCGGTCGAATCAGGATTGTCAATCAGATGAATGAGACCATCAGCCACTTCCCTTAAATTGTGCGGAGGGATATCCGTTGCCATGCCAACGGCAATTCCAGATGAACCGTTAAGAATAAGATTTGGGAGTCTCGCCGGCAACAACCTCGGCTCTTTAAGTGTTCCGTCGAAATTTGCCACAAAATCGACCGTGCCAGAATCTATTTCACCAAGCAGAACTTCGGCATAAGGAGTGAGCTTTGCCTCGGTATATCTCATTGCGGCAAATGATTTAGGGTCATCAGGCGAACCCCAGTTGCCCTGGCCGTCAATAAGCGGATATCTGTATGAAAATGGCTGGGCCATGTGTACCATCGCTTCATAACATGCAGTATCGCCGTGGGGGTGAAATTTGCCGAGCACGTCTCCGACCGTTCTTGCTGATTTTTTATGCTTTGCCGAAGCATTCAGGCTTAGCTCATTCATGGCATAGATTATTCGTCTTTGAACAGGTTTCAGACCATCAGCCACGTTCGGCAAAGCCCTGTCCAGAATTACGTACATGGCATATTCAAGATAAGCCTGCTCTGTAAACTCATGAAGCGGCTTTGATTCTATGTAATCCATCGATTTAACGGGTGTCTTCAATATTTTAACTCCGGGCTAAGATTTGCCTTGGGCGGGTCGCTTTTTTTTAAAAGCTCCGCAAAGACTTTTTGATTACGACGAATGCTACAAAAAAAAGGCCTTATTGGAAAAGCAAATTCCTGTCTATGTCAAGCATTCTGAGAATAGGTATATCCATCCTTAATAATGATTTTTCAGACCCCTTCAAGAAGCTCCTTTACAAGCCCGCCTTTGGTTTCTATCCACAGCCTTCTGTCCTTTGCCCTCTTTTTTGAAAGCATCATGTCCATGATGTCATTGGTTTCAGATATGTCACCCATTTCAAGACGGAGCAGTTTTCTTGTTTCTGTTGCCATGGTTGTCTCTCTGAGCTGGATAGGGTTCATCTCTCCAAGCCCTTTGAATCGCTGGATGTTAACCTTCCCTTTGATTTTTTCAGCAGTAATTCTGTCAATAACACCATTTTTTTCGTCATCATCAAGGGCATAGTAAACTGTTTTGCCTACGTCTATTCTGTAAAGTGGGGGCATGGCCACGTATATGTTCCCGTTTTCAACAAGCTTGGGAAAGTGGCGCATGAAAAGTCCGCAGAGCAGGGTGGCAATATGCAGACCGTCTGAATCTGCATCTGCCAGAATGCATATTTTACCGTATCTTAGTTCAGAAAGATCGGCTGAACCAGGATCAACTCCGATTGCGATCGATATATTTTTGATTTCAGCAGAGTCAACGATCTGGGTAACATCATCCTCCCAGGTGTTCTTGATTTTGCCTCTCAGCGGCATTACTGCCTGGAACTGTCTGTCCCTTGCCTGTTTTGCAGAGCCTCCTGCGGAATCTCCTTCGACAAGAAAAAGCTCGGTAAGAGAAACATCCTGGCTGCTGCAATCAGAAAGCTTGCCTGGAAGGGCAGGTCCGGACGCGGCTTTTTTTCTTTCTGTGGATTTATTGCTCCTCATCCTTTTCTGGGCGACAGAGATGAAATGCTCTGCAAGTTTTTCACCCAGACTCGGGTACTGATTAAGCCATATGCTGAAGGAATCTTTTGCAACACCTGCAACAAACGCAGCGGTTTCCCTTGATGTAAGCCTCTCTTTTGTCTGGCCTGAAAACTGCGGGTCCTTCATCTTAACGGAAATAATATATGCGCAGGTTTCCCAAATATCTTCAGGGGCAAGTTTAAGTCCTTTGGGTAATATTTTTCTGTATTCGCAGAAATCTCTTATCGCTGACAGAAGTCCTGACCTGAATCCGTTGACATGGGTTCCGCCCTGGGCAGTAGGAATAAGATTAACATAGCTTTCCGTTATTGGTTCTCCACCTTCAGGGAGCCATATTGAGGCCCATGTGATGGTTTCATGCTCTCCTTCCATATTGCCTTCAAATGGAGTGTCAGGGATTATTGCATGACCTTTAAGGTTTTCCATGAGATAATCGCTTATCCCTTCCCTGAAGCACCAGATTTCGGTTTGACCTGTATTATCATCTTTGAAGCTTATGGTAAGCCCGGGACACAGAACAGCTTTTGCTTTAAGGCTGTGACAAAGCCTCGGGACAGAAATTGTAGGGGAATCAAAGTATTTTGGATCAGACCAGAATCTTATGGATGTTCCTGATTCTTTTAAAGATGTTTTCCCAGTTATTTCAAGATCAGAAGTCTTGAACCCGTCGTTGAATACCATCATGTATTCATTGCCGTCTCTTCTGACCCTGGCTTCAAGCCTTGTTGACAAGGCATTTACAACAGAAACTCCAACTCCATGGAGCCCGCCTGAGAATCTGTAATCCTTTCCTGAAAATTTGGCGCCTGCATGAAGCCGCGTAAGTATAAGCTCGATTCCGGGGATTCCTTCTTCCGGGTGTATATCAACAGGCATCCCTCTGCCATTATCAGTAACTTCGAGGCTTCCGTCCTCAAAAAGTATTATGTCGAGACGATCTGCATGACCCGCTATGGCTTCATCCACGCTGTTGTCTATTACTTCCTGGGCAAGATGATTGGGCCTTGAAGTGTCTGTATACATTCCCGGTCTTTGTCTTACCGGATCAAGCCCTTTAAGCACTTCAATTGATTTTGCGGTATAAGTATTTTTTTTCATAAATCTTTCTTGGGTAATAATATAGAACCTTAAGCTCTGGCGGTCAGGCTCTTATCATAATATTTTTTGTTTAGGACTCAAATAGTCAGACTGGGTATGATATATGCTCAGAGAAAAGCAATCAAGTCGTTTGGGAAAGATATGCCGATTATTTTTGACAAGGTTAGAAAAAATCGAATTTCTGTCATTCCGGCGTAGGCTGGAGTCCAGAAGTAACTGAAAATACAAAGAGCCGGATCAAGTCTGGCATGACGCTTAAGCCATTTTTAGACTTTTTTGCGACTCCATCATTTTTAGGGAATACCACAATTCTGAATTTGATCATTAAAACAAGCTCATATCATGATATCGTTGTGGAAGTCTTTAGCTGTATTTTTAAAGAATATGGATTATTATAAATGGGTTATTATAAATATTGATCAATATGGTGGCTTGAAATGGCATTGAAAGAAAATAATCTTTTAAAAATAATTGATTCTGTACCTGTTGCAGTGTTTGCCATTGATACTGAGCACAGAATTATTTTCTGGAATAAGGCATGCGAACGGATTACCGGAATACCTGAGTCGGATATTATAGGTTCTGATAAGCACTCTATTGCATTTTATGGTCATAGAAAACCGGTTCTCGCGGATCTCGTTCTCGAAAATGACACAGGGTCAATGATTGCATACTATTCCGGCAAGAATCTCAGAAAATCCACGGTCATGCCAGGTGCATGGGAAGCGTCATGGTTGTTTGAAAATGTTGGCGGAAAAACAAGATTTCTTCATTTTACAGCTGCGAGGGTGTTGAATGCAGAAGGTGTTTTGATAGGAGCAGTATCAACAGTTCAGGAGATTGAGCCTGAAGATCCTTCGTTGGCCATTGCAGAAGACAGCAATAAAAATATGTCTGCATCAGAAAATGGCAGATACGGAATAATCGGTTTAAGCAAACCAATGATTGAAGTCTACGGACTCATGGAAAAAGCTGCCGGAACCGATGCTGGTGTGATCATTTACGGCGAGTCTGGTTCAGGAAAAGAGCTTACTGCCAAAGGAATACATCAGATAAGCGGCAGACGGGATCAGCCATTTGTTCCTGTCAATTGCGGAGCCATTCCTGAAAATCTACTTGAATCAGAATTTTTTGGTTATGCCAAAGGCGCTTTTACCGGCGCCCACGCAGACAAGCCAGGTTTTCTCGATCTTGCGGATAACGGAACTCTGTTTCTTGATGAAATAGGCGAGCTTAATATCAATCTTCAGGTGAAGCTGCTCAGGGCCATAGAAGGCGGAGGTTTTTCTCCGGTCGGCAGCAGACAGTTGAAGCATTCTAATTTCAGAATAATTGCAGCAACAAATCTTGACCTTGCCAATGAAATGAAATCAGGAAGAATGCGGCCTGATTTTTTTTACAGAATTCACGTAATCCCGATAAGGGTTCCTTCATTAAAAGAAAGAAAGGAAGATATTCAATTATTAGTAAGCTTTTTTATGAAAAAATTTGGGTCAGGGAGCAGGACTCTGCCTAAAAAAATGACCGACGCAATAAATGGTTACACATGGCCTGGAAACATAAGAGAGCTGCAGAATGTGATTCAGAGGTATCTTGTTTTAAAAAGTATTGATTTTACAGGTGATTTTCTATTTGACGAGGGTGAAGGTGAAAGAATTGATGAAAATCGCAAAAAAATTCCTGAATCAGTTGATGAACTAGAAAAGAAACTGATTATTGAAGCGCTGGAAAGAAATGGTTTTAAGCGCTCCAAAGCCGCCTTGGAATTAGGGATTTCACGAAGGACCCTATACAGGAAAATGGTGAAGTTTTGTGTATTTGATGATGAACGGTAAACGTTGTTTTAAATATTGATATGGGTTTGATGTCTGGAATAGCTGTGTGCTTGAATTTTTTACATATTTTTGGCCCTTAACATGAATTTATGCTTTGACATGGTTAGCCTGTCATAATAAAACACTCTGGCAATTTGGTTTTCAAAATCATGTATTGCTGGCGGGCAACGCCATAATTGATAAACAACAAAAATAAATGGGGGAAACATTTATGCAGGACAACTACGCAAATCCTGGGCCACTTGGTTTGATGGGATTCGGAATGACAACCGTGCTTCTGAACATCCACAATGCAGGTTTTTTTCCGGTAAATTCAGTTATTTTGGCAATGGGAATTCTTTACGGAGGCTTTGCCCAGATTATTGCAGGTATTCTGGAATTCAGAAAAGGCAATACTTTTGGTGTAACCGCCTTTATTTCTTATGGATTTTTTTGGATTACCCTTGTTGGAATCTGGGTTTTGCCAACACTTGGATGGGGTCCGAAGGCTGATGGCCCTGCAGAGTCCTTTATGGGATGGTATCTGTTTATCTGGGGTGTTTTCACATTCTACATGTTCATTGCAACCCTTAACAGTAACAAGGCGCTTCAGTTTGTATTTCTTTCACTGACAGTGCTTTTCTTCCTTCTTGCTGTAAGAGACTGGACCGGTTCTGTTCTTATTGGCACTATTGCAGGATGGGAAGGCATAGTATGCGGTGCGAGTGCTATTTATCTTGCAATGGCCGAAGTACTTAACGAGAAATTCGGCAAGGAAGTTGTTCCTGTTGGTGCTCATAACTAAATAAGCAAGTACTGCTTGCTCCCTGATTATATCAGGGCGGCAATCTTTGTGAAGCCACTTTCACGATATAACCTGCTTCTGTCATGATCGAAAACTGTAACCAGTCGATCGACAGACAGCAGGTTTTTTATTTTGTGTTTTCTTATTGTTAGTTCTGCAAAAACATTATTACAATTTACACCTCCCAATTTATTTTCACATACAATTTAAACTTTGGTTATTTTCATGTTGACACGCTTATTTACATTTTGTATACGTGCTCAATCCAAATTAAATTAGAAATAAGTTTATCAATCCGGTAACCGGATCTCGACAAAGTTTGTCGGTGCGTTCCCCCATGCGCCAAAAACTTTTTCACGGTCTGATTCCGGGCAAAATGTTTTTTTTTCGAGTTTTGTGGACTTTGATTTCACATAGGACCCGAAAAAATCAAAGGTAACGCTGTTTCTATAGTTGAACAGCGTAAATAATTGATTTAATTGAAAAAAGCAGGAGGAAGTGATGGGTGGTCATGGACCGGCATCGGATTGGGGCGACGACAAGGCATCTGATTACAAATCAAGCCTTGGAATCAAAATGTTTGTTTTTTATTGTTTTTTTTACGTTGTTTACGTGATTATCAATGTTTTCAGTCCCAAGACAATGGGCGTTGAAGTATTTGCTGGCCTAAATCTGGCCGTTGTATACGGATTCGGCCTCATTATCCTGGCGGCAATTATGGGTATTATTTACAATTCAATGTGCACATCAGCCGAAGATACATTGAATGCACCGACAGAGGAGGGATAGTCAGATGATTTATGATCCGTCGCCGATTGCAGTTGGCGTCTTTTTGGCATTTGTTATCGTAGTTGTCGGTGTTTCCAAGTATCTTGGCGCCAAAACCACTTCTGCCGAAGGTTATTTCGCAGCAGGCGGAACCGTTCACTGGGGTGTTAACGGTATTGCTTTTGCAGGTGACTATCTTTCAGCAGCGTCTTTCCTCGGTATCTGCGGCATGATCGCGTTTTCAGGTTACGATGGTTTTCTTTACTCCATCGGCTACCTTGGTGGATGGGTTGTTGCAATGTTTGTCGTTGCCGAACCTATGAAACGCGCTGGTAAATATACATTTACAGATGCTCTTGACAGCAAGTTCAATTCCAAGGCAATCCAGCTTATGGCTGCAATCAGTACTCTGGTTGTTTCCGTATGCTATCTGATTCCCCAGATGGTTGGTGCGGGTGACCTTATCACCCCTCTTCTTGGTCTGCCTCACTGGGTTGGCGTTGTTATTGTCGGATGCATCGTTACTTTTATCGTTGCAACCGCAGGCATGGCATCCACTACTTATGTTCAGTTCCTTAAGGGTGCTTTGCTTATAATATTCTCAACAATCCTTACTGTAGCTCTTCTTAAAAACGGCTTTAATCTCAAGCCAAGTGAAGACTATCATAAGTTCCTGACCCTCAATGCTACTGTTGAAGGTACAGCTGTTACAGCAGTTGAAGATCCTGCTTACAAGATTACTGCCCAGAATGCAGAAAAGCATCTTGTGAAACTTGAAAAAGACGGAGTGAACAACTGGTGGGAAGTTAAAACTGTTGATGGAAAGACTGTTCTAAAAGAAACTCTTTCAATTACAGATACTAAATCAGGTGTTAAGCTTTACAATGGTGAGACAAAGGATAAGAAGAAATTCTTCCCGGTCGGCGGTATGACCAAGATCGTGGTTGACGGGAAAGAAGTTGAAAAGACTGGCGCAGTCGGTCCTTTTGAGTTCCTCGAAACTATGGGCAAGAGTGAAATCCTTCGCTTTAAATCTGTAAAGATTAGCGATGGCGAAGACAAAGTTAACGTGTTTGTCCAGAATCCTACTCCTGGCAGCAAGCTCATGCGTACCGGCGCTTACATCAAAGTTGATGAAGGCTCGACTATCGCATCAAAGCTTAACTTTGTTTCTCTTATGCTTGCTCTTTTCTTTGGTACTGCGGCTCTTCCGCATATCCTTATTCGTTACTACACTGTTCCAAGTCCGAAAGATGCACGTAAGTCAACAATCGTTGCCATCGTATCAATCGGTTTCTTCTATATCCTTACACTTTACATGGGCCTTGGCGCTATGACCCATGGTGTTCTTGATATGGAGAGTAGCAACATGTCGGCTCCTCTTCTTGCCAAGTACTTCGGTGTGTTTCTTTTTGCTGCGATCTCTGCCATCGCGTTTTCAACTGTTCTTGGAACAGTTGCAGGTCTCATTGTTGCGGCATCAGGTGCGGTTGCTCATGACGTCATGACCAACTACCTGGGACTTAAAATGACTGACAGCGGTCAGGTAAAAGCTGGTAAAATAGCAGCTGCAATTGTTGGTGTTATCGCAATCATTCTTGGTATTATTTTCAAAGGCATGAACGTTTCCTTCCTTGTTGGTCTGGCATTTGCTATCGCATCTTCAGCAAACCTGCCATCAATCATGATGATGCTTTTTTGGAAACGTACTTCTGCAATGGGAATTTCATGTTCAATATTTGTGGGTATGACTTCAGCTATTGGCCTGATTCTTCTTTCTCCAAGTATGTGGGAACGTTATGGCTATGTAGCCTCAGCAGCTCCATTCCCGCTTGATAACCCTGGTATTGTTTCAATACCGCTTTCTTTTCTTACATTGATCGTAGTTTCACTGATCCTCCCTGAAAAGAATGCTGCAAAATAAGTAACTTCTTAATCTGATTTAAGATAAAAGCCGGTGAAGCTTAGCTTCACCGGCTTTAATTATTTTGTTTGCAGGACTCTCAGAAAAGGCCTTGTTTAGTACCTTATCAAGTTGGATTTCAGACTTTTCCAGCGCTTCATGGCTTTAACCAGCTGTATACCCGCCTTTTTGCTTATTGGCAGAGCCATATCATGTAGGTCTTTGCGGATCTTTTTTTAAAGTGACCCGCCTGCCATGCAAAACAATGTATTCTTGATTCAAAATGGAATTAGACAATTACAGGCCACACCTAAGGCCATTCTTTTATCTGAAATATTAAATAAGGCACGGTCGCAAAAAATCAGATTAACGTCATTCCGGTGAAGGCCGGAATCCATAAATATCTGAAAATACTGGATGCCGGATCAAGTCCGGCATGACGCCACCGCCTTATTTTGACTTTTTGCGAGTCCATCATAGAAGCCAAGGCCTGTTTTTAAATATTTGCAAGATTTCTATTGAACCTCGCAAGCCTTGCAGTATTTACATCTGCCTTGGCTGATCCGCCGATTACTTCTTTTACAACCTCTATTCTTGACTGAGGTGAAGGATGTGTCTTGGCAAAATCCATTCCGTCCGGCTTCATCACTTTCCCCATCATTTCGAGCATGGAAACAAGGGCTGTCGGATTGTAACCGGCTCTTTTCATGATTGTTACTGCCGCCTTATCCGCCTGGTTCTCATACTCCCTTGAATATCCGTTTGTTACCAGTTTGTTTGTAATATCGCTTATGGAGCCTTCAAAAGCTGTAGTCAGACTTGCCAGCTCTTTGGGGCCAAGATTTTTGGCACCTTCTGCAAGTATGGTTGTAACAACAGATGTCATTCTCGAATCGTCAATGCTTTCAGTTCCGTGCTTTAGCTGAACATGTCCAATTTCATGTGCAAGAACCGCTGCGACTGCATCTTCATCCTTACAGCATCTCAAAATACCGCGGGTAACGAATATCAGTCCTCCTGGAGCCGCAAACGCATTTATTTCATCAGAATCAAGAACAAGGAAATGATACCCTCCAAAGGTTTCGGGCATATCAGAAAATTTTGACAAGGACTGTCCCATTACATTTATGTAGTCTGTTACAATGTCGTTCTGATAAACTTTGTATTTGCTGGATATGACAGCTCCTATGGTTCGTCCGATATAATACTCCTGTTCAGGAGTGATTGTCTCGCTTGCTTTAGATACTGCCGTGGATACTTTTTCTATGGAATCAGCCTGATCGCTCGTAATTATTCCTGTGGCTGCTCCAACCTTGGCAAGGGGCCCCATTGCCTGACATCCGTAAAATGCTGCTGCTGAAAAGGCGGTTACTGCTAAAACGGAAACCGCCATAAAAAGTCTGCTTTTTTTCATGGTTTTCATCTCTGGTCTCCTTGGTTATTTTAGTTCGCCTTCTTTCATGAATTTTTGTATCTGGGGCTGACTGATCTTGATTCTTTCCATCTGATCAACCCATTTGTAAGTTACCGCGCTGTTTTTCTTTTTGTATTCATTTTCAACTTCTTTGCTGAAGCCTTTTCCAGCAAGCTGGAGTTCGCTTGAAGATGCAGCAATCTTGACATCCTTATCGCCCGCTGACATTCTGATTTCTTTTTCAGAAAGTGCAGAGTCATGCATCCAGCCACTCTGGGCTCCTTTTACTGTTTTGACTTTTTTCCAGGCTCCCTGGGTACCCTCGATGTTAACCTGATCCCCATAAGATGCTTTGCCTGTAACCTTTCCAAGATAATCAGGCGTTGCCCTGAGCTGGGCTTCCTTGATCTGTACGCTCATTTTAGAGGCCGCAAATGCAACTGCTGCGACAAATAAAACAAGACATACAGCAATAATTAATGATTTTGTCTTTTTCATTTTTCCTCCTTTATCTGTTATCTCCGTCAAGCATGCCTCCGATGGCACCGAGCACGGAGCCCTCTCCCTTTCTGGAACCACCGGCTGATGGAGCGCTTTGTACTATTCTGTCAGCCATTCTTGAAAATGGCAGGCTCTGAAGATAAACCACTCCTGTTCCCTTCAAAGTTGCGAGGAATAGTCCTTCTCCACTAAAAAACATGGATTTCAGGTTCCCGGCTTTTTCAATGTCGTAATCCAGTTCAGGGCTGAAACCAACTATACATCCTGTATCAACCCTGAGTGTTTCATTGTTAAGGGTCTTCTTAACTACAGTTCCCCCAGCGTGAACAAAAACCATCCCGTCTCCGTTTAATTTCTGGAGGATAAAACCTTCGCCTCCAAAAAAGCCTGCTCCGATTTTTTTTGTGAACGCTATGCTGATTTTTGTTCCAAGCGCTGCACAAAGGAAAGAATCTTTCTGACAGAGCATCTCTCCACCAGTTTCACCTAAATTAATAGGAATTATCTTGCCTGGATAAGGGGCTGCAAAAGCCACCTTTTTTTTTGTTGAAGCATTGTTTGTGAAGTGGGTCATGAAAAGAGACTCGCCAGTCATCATTCTTTTTCCGGCATTCATAAGCTTGCCTAAAAAACCGCCGCCTGAGTCAGATCCGTCACCCATTTTTGCTTCGAAACTGATGCCGTCTTCCATCCAGTTCATGGCTCCGGCTTCTGCAACGACGGTTTCGCCAGGATCAAGTTCAACTTCGACAACCTGCATATCGTTGCCGATAATTTCGAAATCTACTTCGTGGCACTGCATGAAGAACCTCCTTTTCTTAAATTATTGAAGGAATTGTTTGCTAATAGAATTTGATACCATGGATTTTTACCGGATTTTTTAGGTGTCCGGATTTTATATTTTAATATTTTTATTGTGAGGCTTTTCTTTGGTTATGCTTAAACCAAGCTTTAGGAGAAGGGCTTTTTTTTCTAATTCAGATAAATATCTCCAATTTCCAGGCTCAAGGCTTCCAATCCGAATGTCTGAAAATCTTATTCTGTGAAGGCGTGTTACTTTGTGACCAAGACATTCTGCCATCTTTCTGATCTGTCTGTTTCTGCCTTCCTTTAAAGTGATATTGAAGCTGTTATACGATAATCTTATTACCCTTGCAGGCCTTGTCATTCTGCCTTCTAAAATGATTCCTGTTTCCATTTGTTTCAGTTCCGAGTCAGTGACTTCTTTTTTAACGGTTACCTCATACTCTTTTTCATGATCAAAGGAAGGATGGGAAAGTCTGTGGTGTATCCTTCCGTCATTTGTGAGAATCAAAAGGCCGGTGGAATCCTTGTCAAGTCTGCCAACAGGAAATATTCTGGTGCCTGCATTCACAAGATCAAGAACAATTTTTTCTCCTGGATGACTGCAGCTTGTCACAAATCCAGCAGGCTTGTTAAGGGCTATATATACATATTGATCCTGAATAGTTACATTTTTGCCTTTTACCAAGACAACGTCTTTTTCAGGATCTATTCGTGTGCCAAGTTCGGTAATGGTCTTGCCATTTACTTTGACAAGGCCGGACAGAATCATTTCTTCTCCGGCCCTTCTTGAACATACGCCTGCCGAGGCAAGGAATTTCTGAAGCCTCACTCCTTTTTCTTCTGAGTCAGTCATCAGGATCTGTAGCTTATGTTTATTTTTACATAGTCAT
Organism: Desulforegula conservatrix Mb1Pa; assembly: GCF_000426225.1. Classification (NCBI taxonomy): domain Bacteria; kingdom Pseudomonadati; phylum Thermodesulfobacteriota; class Desulfobacteria; order Desulfobacterales; family Desulforegulaceae; genus Desulforegula; species Desulforegula conservatrix. Next base: position 10,511 of record NZ_AUEY01000028.1, on the reverse strand, counting down.
AGGAGAAGTCGCATGTGTACATGAAGTCTTTTCCTTGCCCGATGTTGAGTTCGAGTCTTATTGTGTATTCAGGGGATTTCAGGATCTTTGAGACCTCAGCTTCAACCGTTTTTCCAAGTCCCATACCATCTTTGACCATCTGCACATCATTGAAGAATATATCAATTTTTGTCTGATCAAGCTTTGCGCCTGATCTTCCTGCTGCCGCTATTATGCGTCCCCAGTTTGCGTCCTCTCCAAAAAGGGCTGTCTTTACCAGATTTGAATTGGCAATTTCCCGTGCTGCGAGAAGGGCATCATTATTAGTGGGCGCTCCGTTTACTTCTATCTTGACGAGTTTTGTCGCACCTTCTCCATCTTTTACAACCATTTTAGCAAGGGCAAGAAGGGTTTCTGAGAGCATTTCATCAAAAGCCTTCATTGCCACAGGATCATCTGATGTAAGGCCAGACATGCCGTTTGCCATTACCATGACAGTGTCATTGGTGCTCATGTCGCCGTCCACAGTGATTCTGTTGAAAGATTTTTCCGTGCCATCAAGAAGAACTTTGTAAAGATCCTTTGACGCTATGCCCATGTCTGTGCAGATAAAACAAAGCATTGTAGCCATTCCAGGCTGAATCATTCCTGATCCTTTGGCCGCGCCTGTCACAGTGATGGTTTTTCCTGCAACTTCTCTTTTGGCTGTATATACTTTTGAAACAAGATCTGTTGTCATTATGGCTGTTGCAAAATCATTCATGCCGTCTGTTGAGGCTGATTCAATCAGCTTTGATGCTGACGCCTCAATTTTTTCAACAGGCATTGGTTCGCCAATAACTCCGGTTGACGCGCAGAAGACTTTATCATCAGAGATCTTAAGTGCATCAGAAATAACTTTTGTCATTTTAACGGCATTTTTCATGCCATTTTCGCCTGTACAGCAGTTGGCGTTTCCGCTGTTTGCTATTATTGCGTTTGCTCGCCCCTGCATTATTCTTTCTTTGCATAAAAGGACAGGTGCCGCGCAAACGAGATTTTTTGTGAAAACAGCTGCAATATCAGCTTCATTTTCAGAGACAATCAAGCCAAGATCAGGACTCCCGTTTATCTTGATCCCGCTTGCAATTCCAGAGAATTTGAAACCTGGACAGGTGTTGCTTTTCATATGCTTTAAGAACCTTTCAAAAATTGATGGACTCGCAAAAAGTCGGATTACCGTCATTCCGGCGCAGGCCGGAATCCAGAAGTATCTGGAATAACTGGATGCCGGATCAAGCCCAGTATAACGCTGACATTATTTTTGATTTTTGCGACCTTGTCATACATATTGGGCGACTATAAGCGATGCAATCAGGGTAAATGTACTCAGGATTATACCGGATATAAAGGTCGCGTAAGCCAATTGAACATATCTGAACTTTTTGGATGCAAGGAAGCATCCAAGGCTGTATATTTCTTTGATCTGGGCTTCATAGGCCTTTGATGGGTCATTCAGCATTTCCTCCATCAGTTTTGCGTATTTATCATACGGCAAACGCACAAAATCCGCAAAAAAAAGTATGTTGAAAAATGGGCTTTTGGGGTTTGCCTTCTTTTCTTCTTTGCTCCATATGTTGATTTTGGGCATAACTGTATATACGGCAAGGGATATTGTTGCAAGGCAAAAAATCATCATGCATAGTGCAGGCCATTTTAAAATGGGATCTGAAACATATTTCATGGACATGGTCAGGATTACTGATGATATTGTGAGCATTATGTTTGCCTTGACGTCTGCCATGGTGCTTAAATGCACATGGTGCTGACGTGTCTGTTTCAGCATGTGGTCATAATGGGCGCCCGGCTGATTAACATGCATTAGAGAACTCCTTTAAAAAAATGACTTGGCCTTTTGAATGATTAGTTTTCCAGTTCTTTTATTGACTTGACAAAGTCAGGGAAATCACCGCAAATCAGCTCTCTTATATGTTGTTATGAGATCATAAGGTAATAATCTTTTTTATATAAGAGTCAATTTAAAACATAAGGGGTTTATGTGCCATGATAAAAAATGCAGGAATGAAAAAAATTGCCAATTGTCCGGAGTGCGGTGGCAGACTCGTACTAAAGCGCAGCTGACGGGAAATAACAATCTGCTGCAAGGATTGCGGCATAAAAATGTCGAGGGAAAAATATGGTGACCTTATGGACGACTATCTTGAGGAATTGCTGGCTTTTATCCCTGTTGACAGGATTTAGTGACATCTGATGGAAAAGACCTTTAAACTGACAATACAGTATGACGGGACTGATTATCACGGCTGGCAGAGACAACCCGGCCTTGCGACCATTCAGGGCGAACTTGAAAAGCTCCTTTCCATGATAACAAGGCAGCAGGTTATTATTGAAGGATCAGGCAGAACAGATTCCGGGGTTCACGCGTTGGGTCAGGTGGCAAGTTTCAGCGTTGATACAGGTCTCTGTGCGGGTGATTTTTTCAGGGCTCTTAATGGTCTTCTTCCTGGCGATATCTGCATTACCGAATGCAAAGAAGTGGCTAATGGCTTCCATGCAAGGTTTGACGCCGTTGGAAAAACATACAGATACTGCATTTTGAACAGAATTCTTCGTGATCCGTTCAAAAGAAAGTATATATGGCAGTTTCAGAAAAGACTTGATCTTGAAGCAATGAAAGAAGCTGCGGAATACTTTGTCGGTGAATATGATTTTAAATCCTTTGAGAATGCGGGAAGCCCAAGGCTCCATACTGTAAGACATATTTCTTCTGCGGTTTTCAAGAAAGCAGACGGCGGCATGATCCATTTTGAAGTAACTGCAAACGGATTCCTGCAGAATATGGTCAGAAATATTGTCGGCACGCTTGTGGATGTAGGTATGAGCAGAACAAGACCAAAAGAAATCAAGGACATCATTGCCGCGAAAGACAGGACTAAGGCTGGGCCGACTGCGCCGCCACTGGGGCTTTTTCTTCTGGAGGTTTATTATCCTGATCAGTTTATGTAGGTGCTGGTACAATTTAGCTATGCCGGGTATAATGTGGGCAAACTGATCCTAATACCAATTCCAAATCAAAGCGCTATCTCAATGCATGGATCGGGTTGGCATCGTCGTCAGCTCCTCAACGTACAAACAACGTACGTTTGCGTCGCTTCCTCCTTGCCGCCTTGATTTCATCTTTGATTTGAAAATGCTATAATATATGTTGGGGGATGAAGGATTGACGTTTAAAATTTACCCAAAAGTTTTTGCGGAGCTTTTTCAAAAAGCGACCCGCAAGACACCCTGTTTAACGTCGGATTACGAGCAAATGACGCTCTAATCCGACCTACGAATTGGCCTTCTTTTACGACAATTTAACCATACAAGGCACCAATTGGTTTATAACTCCTATCTGACATTGGCTGACAGGGTCATATAGCCTTCCTGTAGGCATAATTGATTCTGCTCTCCGAGAGTAAAATGATTATGAACACAGATCATTCGCGGCATCAAGTATGCAGTCAAAAAGAGTCTGGATATCTTCTTCCTCAAGGCATGAGAAAGCCACCCTTATGTTTTTCTCGCCAAGCGCGATGACTCCAACCCCGTATTTTTCAAGCAGATGAACCCTCAGTTTCTCAGCGTTGGCCTCTTTAAGCTGAACACACATGAAATATCCTGAGTTGAAAGGGTAGGGCGTGAATGCTTTTTCATATTTAGGGTTTTTTATAACTTCTTTTACTCTATTTGCCCTTTTTTTGAGGATTTCGAATTTTTCAGATGCTTCTTCTTCAAATGCCTTATCCTGCATGGATTTAAGAACTATTGTCTGGCTAAGATGAGGCGCATTGGATATATTACCCCTTATGCAACCAGCTGTTTTTCTTTCAACAGCATCATTGAAATCATCCATATCGCCTTTGGCCTTAAGTCCGTATGTTATGAAAGCGACTCTAAGACCCCATACATAATTTTCTTTTGTAGCCCCATCAAGTTTCATAGGAATCAGGCGTTCGTGGGTTCCGGCCATGAGTCCGAATATGGACTCTTTCATTGTTTCTTCTTCGTAGTATAATCCAAAATATGCGTCGTCGCATACTGCAATGACATTGGTGCCGCTTTTAGCGGTTTCAGTAAGAATTTCAGCAATCCTCGCACCTTCTGTTTTTGAAACGGCATAACCTGTTGGATTATTTGGAAAATTCAGGATTACTACTATTTTGGAGTTTTGGGAGGCCTCTGCTTTTATTTTTGCTTCAAATGCCTCAAGATTGTATCCGCCATTGTCATTGAAAAGAGGGTACGAGCTAAGTCTTGCGTTTTTTCTTGTGGCAAGAATCATATTGTAATTGCCCCACATCATGTCAGGCACAATAACAACATCACCAGGATTTATAAACATATCACCCATAATGCTTATTGCATGGGTTATTCCTGAAGCGACTATCGGAAGGCTGATATTTTTGCCATTAAGGGAAGGATTTTTTTTGAACATGTATTCCTTCCATGTCTTTCTGAGATCCATAAGCCCGAATGACGAAGCATAGGTCAGGGCTTCTTCAGGCTTAACTCCTCCAAGCTGATTCATTACTGAAGGGAAGCACATGATTTTGCCTTTTTCAGTTGCAATCCCTATGGTCGCGTTCAATTTGAAAGCCTTTTCCCTGGCTTCTGCAGACTGGCTGAGAATGCCCTTTGGAAAAAAAATCTTCTTTCCAATTTCAGAGAGCATATCCATTACATGAGGATTGCCTTTTTCAATTATTTCATTGAGTTGAACGGCAAGAGGATTCATGTGTGTTTCCCTTAGATTATTGATTGTATTTATGCCTGAAAACATGAGGGCATAACACATTTTATCTGTTTCAAAGATAAAACCAGCAATTATTCCCAAGTATCAGATTTGACAAGGTCGCAAAAAGTCCGATTACCGTCATTCCTGCGCAGGCCGGAATCCAGAAGTACCTGAAAATATTGGATGCCGGATCAAGTCCGACATGACGCTGGCGTTCTTTTCTGACTTTTTGCAAGACCATCAGATTTAATGCCAATGGCGGATTTCATACTGTTTTGAGCAAGGCAAAGTCAAGAGAAATGAGCATGGAGTAAACGTATTTTGAAAAGCGAGGATTATTGAAAAAAATCAATGGAATTACAAACATTCCGAGTTTATGGTTTTCTTGAATATACATCTGTATCCAGCGGACAAGTGATATTTTTAAGCAGCCTGTAATAACCTGAAGAAGCAATCATTGCTGCGTTGTCACCGCAAAGGGAAATATCTGGTATATGAATGGTCAGCCCGTTTTTTTCTGCTTCTCTGGTGGCTTTTTGCCTCAAGCCTCTGTTTGCGGCAACTCCGCCTGTTATTGCAATATGCGAGCATCCATTTTCAACTGCGGCTCTTATAAGCTTGTAAGTCAGAACTTCTGTGACAGATTCCTGAAAAGAAGCCGCAATATCTTCGAGCTGGCACTTGTATGTCTCTTTATTTTCCTGAATATATCTTGCAGCTGCTGATTTGAGTCCGCTGAAACTGAAGTCGAATGATTCTTTGTCAAGAAACGGTTTAGGGAATTTGATTTTCCTGTGATCTCCTGAAGCTGCAAGGTTGTCTATTACTGCTCCTCCCGGATACCCAAGTCCGAGCATTTTTGAAACCTTGTCATAGGCTTCTCCGGCAGCATCGTCCCTGGTATGTCCAAGTGGTTCAAAATCAGTATAGGATTTTACAAGATAAAGGCTTGTGTGCCCGCCTGAAGCAAGAAGAGCGACATAAGGAAATTCAGGCCCTTTTTCATTAAGAAAGACTGAAAGCATGTGGCCTTCAAGATGATCGACTCCTATAAAAGGAAGTTTTCTTGCCCATGCGAAGGCTTTTGCAAATGAAAAGCCTGTAAGAAGCGCTCCCACAAGCCCTGGACCTTGTGTCGCCGCTACCGCGTCTATTTCCTCAAATGTTATGCCAGCATTTTTTATGGATTCATCGACAACTGCGACAATGGATTCGATATGCTTTCTTGAAGCAAGTTCCGGAACAACTCCGCCGTATTTGGCATGAATTTCTATCTGGGAAGCAACCACAGAAGACAAAATGATCCGTCCGTTTTCAACGATTGCCGCTGCGGTTTCATCGCAGGAGGATTCTATTCCGAGGATTTTCATATGTAATCCATATATTTCCAAAACGCCTGAAATAATCAGGCGGTTTTGGCATACATTACCAAAACCGCCTTTTATAATCAGAGTCTAATTATTTTAAACAAATTCAACAGGTTCATCGCCAGGCTTCTGTTCCGCAACTTCGCCAATGAGCCAGGCTTTTTCATTCATTGCAGTGATTCTGTCAAGTATGTCAGAAACATCCTTGTCAGGAACAACTGCAATCATTCCAATTCCGTTGTTGAAAGTTCTCATCATTTCCATTTCATCTATGTTTCCGGCCTTTTTGATGAAGCCGAAAATTGGAGGTATTTCCCATGAGTCTTTCATTATTTTGACTCTACAGCCTCCGGGCATTATTCTGACAATATTATCAGGAATGCCTCCGCCTGTTATATGGGCCAGCCCATGTATGGGCAGATCCTTTATGAGGCCCTGTACTGTCTGAACATAAATTTTTGTAGGAGTAAGCAATGCTTCGCCTATGGTTTTTCCAAGTTCTTCGACATGATCTTCAACTTTGAGTTTAAGCCTGTCAAAGCATACTTTTCTCGCGAGCGAGTATCCATTGCTATGAAGCCCTGTGGACGCTATTCCTATTAGTTTGTGACCAACTCTTATTTCAGAGCCGTCAATGATTTTGTCATTATCAACAAGGCCAACTGAAAAACCGGCAAGATCGTATTCGCCATCCTGATACATTCCTGGCATTTCAGCTGTTTCACCGCCGATAAGTGCACAGTTGGCCTGCCTGCATCCTTCCGCAACACCTGATATGATATCTGCGGCGGTTTTGTTGCATAATTTTCCTATGGCGAGGTAATCTAGAAAAAAAAGAGGTTTTGCGCCCTGTACGAGTATGTCATTAACACACATACCCACGAGATCAATTCCGACTGTGTCATGCTTGTCCATCATGAATGCAAGTTTGAGTTTAGTGCCGACACCGTCTGTGGAACTTACAAGCACAGGTCTTTCCACATCCCTCAGATTTAGCGAAAAAAGACCGCCGAACCCGCCTATATCGCCGAGTACACCGGTTCTTGGAGTCTGTTTGGCTATCTGTTTAATAACTCCGACGAGGCTGTTTGCCTTGTCTATGTCAACTCCTGCATCCGCATACGTCAACGGCTCGGTCATCAAATACTCCTGTCCTGCTTATCTTTGGGATAAATAAAAAGTCAAATTTCTTCAGAAGATTAGGGCCTGATTCCATGTATGTTTCTTGCTTTTCAAACCACTTCTGCATTGTAAACGCTGGCATAATAATTTATAGAATTATTTTTTGCAATCTTCTTTAGAACTAAACTTTTGCTTATTTTCTAATTTAGGTTCTTTAAGTTTACCAAATTATTATAAACCAGCAATCTGAGAATTCAAGTGGGGCGCTAATGAGAGTCATTAATATAGGTTTGCTCGGATTTGGAACAGTTGGCGCCGGAGTGGCAAAACTGCTTTTCAGTAACAAAGAAATCATAAGTAAAAGACTCGGAGCAGAACTTAATCTTAAAAGTATTTCCGATCCTGACCTCACGCGGGACAGAGGTATTATAATTCCTGATGGAATCCTTACAAATGACAGTTTGGGCGTTGTTGCCGATCCTGATATAGATATAATAGTAGAGCTAATTGGCGGTGTTGGAATAGCCAAAGAGCTTGTTCTTAAGGCAATTGAAGCAGGAAAGCATATTGTCACTGCTAACAAGGCCCTGATCGCCATGTATGGTGATGTTCTTCGTGGTAAAATTACGGAAGCGAAGATTGATTTTGCCTATGAAGCCAGCGTTGGCGGATGTATGCCTGTTATCAAGGCTCTGAGAGAGTCGCTTGCGGCAAACAGAATTAATGAAATAACCGGAATCCTTAACGGAACATGCAATTATATTCTGTCAATGATAACAAACGAGGGGCTTTCATTTGACATGGCTTTAAGGCAGGCCCAGGACGCCGGTTTTGCAGAAGCCGACCCTTCTTTTGATATCGAGGGTAAGGATACAGCCCATAAACTTGCAATACTTGCAGGTATTGCTTATGGAACAGGCATAGACTTGGCCGACATTCATGTCGAGGGCATAACCAGTATAACTCCTATGGACATAGAGCTTGCCCGCGAGATGGGCTACAGGATCAAGCTGCTCGCGATCACCAAGAATCATGGTGACTCTGTTGAACTAAGGGTTCACCCCACAATGATCCCTAAGGACAATATTCTGTCAAATGTCGAAGGGTCCTTGAATGCTGTCAGTATTGACGGCGATGCTGTGGGCAATATGCTTCTTTATGGACACGGCGCAGGCATGATGCCAACCGCAAGCGCGATACTGAGTGATGTGATTGATGTCGCAAGAAACATTCTTTCTAATTCAATTGGGAGAATCCCAACTTTTGCCTTCCAGAGCGATTCCATGAAAAAGATTCAGGTGCTCCCGATGGGCGAAATAAAAACCTGCTATTATGTCAGGTTTGCAGCCCTTGATAAGCCTGGAGTTTTGTCAAGGATTTCAGGAGCGCTTGGTGATTTTGGAATAAGCATTGACTGGGTTCATCAGAGAGGGCGTCATCATACCGAATCTGTGCCCATTGTAATGCTTACCCATGTGGCAAAAGAAGCCGATTTCCAGAAAGCCCTTGCAGTGATATCAGCAATGCCGGAAATCTGCCAGCCGCCACTACTGGTAAGAGTGGAAGACGACGAACTTCTATAATTAAAATTGAATCGAGGCTTATTATAATGATGAATCTTATCTGTTCAGATCTTGAAGGCGTTTTTATTCCTGAAATTTGGATTAATGTTGCACTAAGAACTGGTATTGAAGAGCTTAAACTTACGACCCGGGATATTTCTGATTATGATGTCCTTATGAAAAGAAGGCTTCAGATTCTTGATGCAAATAACCTGAAACTTAAAGATATCATGGATGTGATTGCAGGTGTTGATCCCCTTGAGGGTGCCGTGGAATTTGTAGAGTGGCTCAGATCAAATTATCAGTTAATAGTAGTCTCTGACACGTTTGATCAGTTTGCCCAGCCTCTTATGAAGAAAATGGGATGGCCCACGATTTTCTGTCACACTCTTTTAGTCGATGAAACAGGAAGGGTGACCGGTTACAAGCTGCGTCAGGCTGATGCCAAGCGCAAGACAGTAAATGCTCTCAGATCCCTTGATTACAGGGTTGTTGCATTCGGGGACTCATATAATGATATTGGAATGCTTCAGGCCGCTGATCAGGGTATTCTTTTCTCTCCCCCTGACAATGTGGTGGCCGAATATCCAGAATTCCCCGTCACAAGAAATTATGATGAGCTTAAGAAACTTATACTTGCCTCCGTTGCTTAGGTTTTATGGCAATACTTAAAGTAAAAGATGATGAAATTCTTATAAGAATTTTTGTTCAGCCAAGGTCATCCAAAAATGAGATGGTCGGAACAAGGGACGGTGCTTTCAAAATAAGATTGACAGCCCCTCCTGTTGATGGAGCTGCAAACAAGGCCTGTTCAGAATTCCTTGCCAAATATTTTGGCGTATCAAAGTCATCTGTCAGCATAGAATCAGGTGAAACAAGCAGAACAAAACAGGTCTGTATCAAGGCAGACAAGTCAAAGATTGAAGAGATAAAAAATAAATTGAACGAGTTTTTAAAAAGCGCTTGACTTATTTTCCGTTAAGGCATAGTTTTGCGCATCTTGTTGCGGGGTGGAGCAGCCTGGTAGCTCGTCGGGCTCATAACCCGAAGGTCGTTGGTTCAAATCCAGCCCCCGCTACCATAAAAAAATAAAGGGTTACAGCTTATGGCTGTAGCCCTTTTTTGATTTGCTCTGTTTGCTTATGTGTGGAAAGTTTACTCCTCAGATAACCATTACAGAGCAGGCTTTCCCGGCTCATTAAGGACATGGGGACTAATAAACTGGCCTCCATATACCGAAGCACTATTCCGTATTTTTTGCCGCAGCCTTATATAAATTGTCTCGCTGTTGCCGGCGGGAAAGTCGGCTGTATGGGATTCTTTTCTTGAGTCCCATATTTCTCTCCATATTCAGGTCAGAATCATATTATCCCAACGGGTATGACATGCATTTCCCGAAAGCGGCAGGGATAACCCTGTAAGTGATCAACGACAATTATTTTTCCGTGTCAGCGACAGTTATAATTCCCGATCCAGTTTCCTAATTTAAGGCGCATTTTCCTCACTTTTTTCCTCGTTAATTTTCTGTTTTGACTTTTCCAGCCTGTAGCTTGGCAAGTTAAGTTCAAGAATGATGCTATGATGTACAAGTCTGTCAATGGCAGCGGCGGTAGTCATGGGATCCTTGAAAATCTGCTCCCATTTGGAAAAGGGAAGATTACTTGTGAGCATGACAGATCCACGTTCGTATCGATCTGCGAGCAG